>JBEGJL010000309.1:0-2919 GCA_041184605.1 Pseudomonadota bacterium | reverse complement strand
GTGCTGATACCGTGCCACCGCGTGATTGCCACAGGCGGGGGCATGGGCGGCTATGCCTATGGGCTTGAGATCAAGCGCAAGCTGCTTTCCAAGGAAGGCGCGATTGACGAAGGTCTGATCTAGTGCATTGTTGATCCCCTAAAAATTGGGGGTCCGGATGTCCGAACAAGTTCCTGCTGCGCCGTCGCTGGCCCGTCGCGTCATTGCCCACCCGGCCAGCCTGCTGGTAATTGGCTTCGTCTTGATGGTCGTGGTCGGCGGGCTCGGTTCGATTGCGCTCAACAAGCTGTTTGGGGCGCTTGATGTGGCTCGTAACACGCCGGTGCGCCTGATCGCCGCCGTGGTCCTCTCGGCGCTCTTCATCACGACCTACAAGGGTTACAAGCGCTGGATCGAGCGCGCGCCTGATCGTGAGTTGGAATTTTTCGGCGCCGGGCGTGAATTATCGCTGGGGCTGCTGGGCGGCGCGCTGCTGTTTACGGCCATGACCGGGATCGTCGCCTTGCTGGGCGGGATTGAAATCCTTGGGGTCCGCGGCCTTGGCATGTTCTGGTCGATGGCCGCGATGGCGGTGTTCAGCGGGGTGTTCGAAGAAATCCTGATGCGGGGGATCGTGTTTCGCCAGCTGGAGGCCTGGCTTGGCTCCTGGCTTGCCCTGGCGCTTTCATCGGGGCTGTTTGGTGCACTCCATATCATGAACCCCGGCGCGAGCTGGTTTTCCAGCCTGGCCATCGCGGTGGAGGCCGGGATCCTGCTGGGGGCGGCCTATATGCTGACCCGGCGCCTGTGGCTGGCCATCGGCATCCACGCCGCGTGGAATTTCACGCAAGGCTGGATCTTCTCGGTCCCGGTATCGGGCGGAGAAGCTCCGTTGGGGCTGCTGATCACACGCCGCACGGGGCCCGAGTGGCTGACCGGCGGCGCCTTTGGCTTGGAGGCCAGCGTCGTGGCGATGGTTGTCGCCACGCTGGCCGGTCTCGTCCTGCTGCTCCTGGCGATCCGGGGCGGCCAGTTGCGCCCCGCGCCTTGGCAGAAAGCTAGCTGAGCATCGGCGGCATGCCGGGCTCGGCCTTGGCCATGGCCCGCTGATAGGCAGGACGCTCGCCAATCCGTTGCAGGTACGCCGCGATGTTGGGGAAGGCATCCAGCGACATGCCGCCAAAAGCGCGCGAGGTCGTCAGGTTGAAGCCCATCATGATGTCGGCCGTGGTCAGGTTGCGTCCGCCAAAAAACGCGGCCTGGCCCAGCCGCGCCTCGGTCAGCGCCCAGGCCTTGGCGACGCGATCCGCGACGAAGGGCGGGGCTTCCGCCGCCCCCAGCGACTGCGCCACCAGCCCCATCATGCCGTTGGTCATGAAGGTGGCGTTGGAAAAGTGGAACCAGAACAGATGGTCGGCAAAGTCGGCATCGTCCATGTCCGGTGACAAACGGCAGCCACCATATTTGCGGTCGATATAGTCACAGATCGCGCCGCTCTCACCAAGCACGAGATCGCCATCGGTAATCACCGGGGCGATCCCCATCGGGTGCAGCGCCTTATAGTCATCGGGCGCCAGGCGGTTGTCCTCGCGCCGGGTGTAGAGCTTGAGGTCATAGTCGATCCCCAGTTCCTCGCACAGCCAGACGATTCGCTCGGATTGCGAGATGCGCAGGTGGTGGACAGTCAGCATGGCGAAGGCTCCTCTTGCTCCAGCCGCGCCCAGCCGGGGGCAGCGCCCGGTAATTGCTGAAGGAAAGCCTCTGCGCTGGCAAGATATTCCGCACGCTTCTCCGCGCTCATCCGCCGCCAGGTGGCATAGGGATTGGCCAGCCGCATATTGCGGCCGAGCTTGCCTTCGTTGCGATCAAGGAAGTGCCAGTAGAGTGCGTTGAACGGGCAGGCATTCGGCCCGGTCTTGAGCTTCACCTTATAGCGGCAGGAACCGCAGTAATCGCTCATCCGGTCAATATAGGCGCCGCTGGCGGCATAGGGCTTGGAGGCCAGCCGCCCGCCATCGGCAAACAGCGCCATTCCGGCCACGTTGGGCAATTCGACCCAATCAAAGGCGTCGGCGTAGACCACCAGGAACCAGTCGGCGACCTCCTGCGGCCTGATCCCGGCGAGGAGGGCAAAGTTGCCCAGCACCATCAGCCGCAGGATATGGTGGGCATAGGCATTGTCGCGGGTGGTCCGCACGCAATCGGCCAGGCAGGCCATGTCGGTCTGGCCAGTCCAGTAGAAGTCGGGCAGCGGGCTGGTTGCGTTGAGAAAATTGTCCTCGGCCAGCCCCGGCATTTCCAGCCAATAGACCCCGCGGATATATTCACGCCAGCCGATTAGCTGACGGATAAAGCCTTCGACCGCGGCCAATGGTGCACGCCCAGCTGTAAATTCCGCCTCGGCGCGGTGGCATAGCTCAATTGGATCGAGCAGGCCCAGGTTGATCGCGGGGGAGAGGACGGCGTGGAACAGGAAGTCCTGTCCTTGCACCATAGCGTCCTGCCACTGGCCGAAGGTCGGCAATCGTTCCGCCAGAAATGCGCTCGCAGCCGCTTCAGCCTCCGCAGCGGTGACCGGCCAGTTGAACCGGTCTAGTGAGCCGAAATGATCGGCGAAGCGCTGGCCGACCAGCGCGATGACCTCTGCTGTGATCGCATCCTGCGCAAAGCGTGGGAGCGGCGGACCCTTCAATCCTGGCGGCGGTCCAGAGCGGTTTTCGGCATCATAGTTCCACTTGCCGCCGACCGGATCCTTGCCGTCCATCAGCAGGCCGGTCCTGCGGCGCATCTCGCGGTAGAAAAACTCCATCCGCAATTCCTTGCGGCCCGCGGCCCAGCCGGCGAATTCATCGCGCGAGCAGAGAAAGCGGCTGTCGGGGAGAATTTCGACGCGGCAGGGCGTGAAGGTCTGCCAATCGAGGATGGCCTGCTCAACCCGCC
>JBEGJL010000308.1:0-12408 GCA_041184605.1 Pseudomonadota bacterium | reverse complement strand
ATCGTACCTTTTTGCCATGAGCCGGGCATCTATCCGTAATTTCGGCGGGGGCTGTGCCCTGTCCGAGACCGGATGATCAGGAATCCTCGTGGGGTAAACCCGCAGGATCTACAGAGGGACTGACCTGTGAAAAAGACAACCATTTCTGGACTTAAGGCAAGTGCCGCACCTTTGGTGCTTGGTCTTTCGTTGATCAGCACGGCAGCTGCGGCTCAAAGCAACACCTCGCAAGGCGACGAAACTGCCTCGCCGTCAGATGCCATCGTGGTGACTGGTTCGCGTATTGCGCGCCCCAACATTGAGGCGCCAAGCCCAGTTACAGTCGTGTCGCAGGAGCAGATTCAGCTCGCCGGGACGACTACGGTCGAAACGTTGCTTAACGAACTCCCGATGGTTATTCCTGGTAATACGCGCGTATCTAATAACGCGGGCGGCCAGAACTTTTCCACCCTTGACCTTCGCGGTCTTGGTCCTCAGCGGACACTTATCCTCCTTGACGGGGAGAGGCTCCCTGCGTCGAGCACCAGCGGCGTTGTAGATATCGCTCAGATCCCGACCGGTTTGATTAAGCGGGTTGATGTGGTCACGGGTGGTGCAACTGCTGTCTATGGCTCCGATGCTATTGCGGGTGTTGTGAACTTTGTCCTGAACAATAATTATCAGGGCATGGAATTAACCGCTCAGTCCGGTATTTCTGAGGGTGGCAAGGGATTCAACTACAACTTCTCCGGCATGTTCGGTAGCAACTTTGCTGATGGCCGTGGCAACCTGACCGTCTACGCATCTTACACACGCCGGAACGCTGTTGGCCAAGGCGAGATGGACTATTCGCGTATCTCGGGCGCAATCTTTACTGACGCTTCCGGAAATGCGGTTGTCGTAGATGATCCGGCTAAGATTTCTGCCGGCTATTCGCTTGTCTCCAGCGGCGGTTCGGGAACCCCACCTTGGGGCTGGGTTACCAACAGCTCAGCTAACCCGTTCCGCAACCTGTCTACGCTCCTGCCGGCCACTTTTGGCGCGGCGGATACCGATTGTAATTCAGCGACGCCAGGCGTTGCGGTTAACACCGGCAGCCTCTCCTTCAACTCTGCCGGCAGGCTGACCCCCAGATTTACCGCGGGCCAATGTGCCGTGCCGGTGGGCACTTCGTCGCGTTACAGCTTTGCTGACCAGAATTATCTGATCACTCCATATGATCGGTTCTCAGTCACCGCTCTTGGACATTACGAGCTGAATGACACGACAACCTTCAAGTACTATTCATCGTTCACCGCAGCGAATCAGACTGTAAACTTGGCGCCGACCCCCGCTACGGGTATCGTAGTCCCCGCCAATTCGCCTCTGATCCCTGCAGATTTGGCTACCGCTTTGGCTAGCCGCGCTAACCCCACAGCTGACTTCATCATGGATCGACGGTTTTTCGAAACCGGTCCGCGAGTTGGGAAGTTCCATACTGATGCGAAGAACATTCGCGGGGTGATTGAGAGCAAGCTCAACGACGATTGGACTGCATCTGTTGTTATTGGCTATGGCCGTGTAGACAACGTGCAAAGAGGCATCGGTAACATCAACAAGACCGCTGTCGCGCAGGGGCTTCGTGGATGTCCGACCGGATCTCTGCCTGGGTGCATTCCGATCAACATTTTTGGTGCGAACACGCTCACCGCTCCGATGCTCAGCTTTGTGCGAATCGACACGCAGCAGCAGTCGACATTTGAACAATCACGGGCGGCAGCTAACTTGGTCGGTAGCCTTGGTAAGTTGCCGGGCGGTCCAATTGGTATCGCCACGGGTGTTGAAATCCGTAAGGATTCCGGACTTGCCGTCGTCGATGACGCACAGCGTACGGGTAATATCTATGGCTTTAACGCTGTGCAGGGCCTGCAAGGTTCCATCACTGTCAAAGAAGCATACGGTGAAATCCGGCTTCCGATCCTAACCAGCCTCTCTATCGGCGCTGGCGCCCGTTATTCGGATTACTCGACGGTAGGCGGCCTGTTTAACTGGAAGGTTGAATCGGAATTCCAGCCTGTCAGCCAGATCAAACTCCGTGCAACGTATAACCGCGCGGCACGTGCTCCGAACGTGTTTGAACTGTTCCAAAACGGCGACCAAGGGTTCCCGTCGTACACGGATCCTTGCCGAGATGCGCCTGCGCGCACGGCCGCGATCCTGGCGCGGTGCCAAGCAGCAGCTCCGTTGGCCAACTTCACAGGGTTTACTGCGAACAACAGCCAGGTGCAGGCATTTTCGTTTGGCAACCCGAACCTGAGCGAAGAAAAGGCTGAAACCTGGACGGTTGGCTCGGTGATTACTCCGGGCCGCGTACTCGGTGGCAACCTAACTGCGACAGTTGATTACTATAACATCACACTGAACAACCGTGTTGCCTCCTTGGGTGCTGCTTACTTCATTTCGCAGTGCTACAACTCCGGCGATGCGAGTGCGTGCGCTCGAATTGCTCGTGATCCCTCGACCGGTCAGATCAACTCGGTAAACACCACCGTCACTAATGGATCGACACCTTACAAGACTTCGGGCATCGATTTTGGCCTTGATTGGGCGACCGACATATTGGGCGGTAACTTCTCGATCTCCGATGTTCTGACTTATGTCGCACATTACAAGATCGGAACGTCTGAATATGCTGACACGGTCTTCTCAGGGATCGGTGGCGTTACCCCGAAATGGGCGAATACGCTGACCGCCACCTATCGTCGTGGCAAGGTTACTACGCAGGCTCGGTATGTTTGGAAGAAGGGGGCAAAACAGAACTTCCCTGGCGCCGAACTCGAGGGACTGTTTACGGGTGATGGCCGTATCCCGAGCTTGAACCTAGTCAACTTGTCAGTGAAGCTTGCGATCACCGATAACTTTGAAATTACGGGTATTGCAAACAACGTCCTTAACAAGCTGCCACCGCAGACCCCCACTGGGATCTTTGAGCAAGCTAACACTAACATTAGCTTCTACGATCCGTATGCTTTGGGCCGCGATTTCATGATCCAGGCGCGCGTACGCTTCTGATCTGACTACGCTAAATAAAAAAGACGGCGGCAGGATTAATCCTGCCGCCGTTTTTGTTTGCAGTGATTAAATAGGGTGTATCTAGCGTGCCAAACCAGCTATAATCTGGACTGCATAGTTAACATGGTACGAAATCGAACGCAGCGGCCAACCGGGTGTCGACGCCTGAAAATGGGTTGGTTCCGTGCCACATGTAACTTGGGAATATCACTAAGGAGCCAAGCTCGGGGCGAATTTTCAAACGGGGGGGCAGTTCTAGCCCTAGATGTGCTGGTGGCGCGCCGAAGTGAATAAACCCTCCATCATCTCCATGTTCACCGCTTTGGCCAAGTCCCTCCGGCAGTCGAGCATAGTAAGCCGAACTCATCCAACCATCGGAGTGGTAGTGTGACACATGGTGACCGTCCCCACCTGATAAACGCACCGACCAAGCACCGACGATCCGTACATTTCCAGAATAACGCGAGAGCAGCGGGTGGTCGGGGTCGAACTCCAATCTTGCTAACCCCCTTTCAATCGCCAACAGCACACCCTTGCGAAATTTTTGAATCATTGCATCACGGTTAGCGAACAGGAACCCAGATGTCTGCGTGCCATCACGTAGCGATTGATTCCCAGGCGCGTGACGCGTCGCATGGAGCCGGTCGAGTGTTTCGGCAACCTCGGCGGCAAAGCCAGTCGCCCCTCCAAGCACAGATAGATCAACGACCGGCTGTTTTATTACAAGATTCTCATAGTCACACAGCCAGTATTCCCGTGGGTCGTCCAGCATCCTCCAAGCTGTGGCTAACCAAGCCCAACCCGACTGATCGTATGGCGCTAAGGCCGTCGCCCGTCGTGCTTGCGTCTCAGCCTTTCGCGGATCGCCGGCTAGGCAGTAAAGCTCGGCAAGCGAGATCGTGACAGCGATCGACTCTGGGGCCTGCATCGATAGCGCAGATAAACAATCAATTCCGGTCGCGCGGTCACCTGCCCAGGCTTCAGCTAAAGCAGAGTAGAACGAGATGTTGAAGCTATCGGGAAGGCGTTTCATGGCATCTCTGCAGTCGTCTCTTAAACTATTCCATTGTCGATACTCCATTCGTGCTGAAAGCAAGCTCTCCCAAGCTCCAGCGTCATTTGGTTGTCTTTGCACTCGACGGGCATAGTGCTCCAATGGATCTTCGGCCCCAAGGTATTCCCGATACAATCTTGCCAGTGCCGGTCCAGCTTCGTTGAACGGATCGCCAGAGTCGAAGACCTGCTCATAAAGCGTTCGGGCTGCGTCAACATGGCCTGCCTCGAGCAAGGCAGCTGCGCGGAGCGGCAAAAGTTCGATCGATTCGATGCCGTGCCGTTCTGCCAAATCAAATGCTTTCAGCGCCTCTTCCGCTCGGTCAAGCGCGCGAAGCACGACCCCACGATTCAAATGACTGCGCGGTCGGTCAGGCTGTAGCTCAACAGCACGGTTCAAGGCCTCAAGAGCCTCATCAAGCCGATCGAGGTTCTTCAATAACGCTCCACGTATCGCTAGCAAGCGCGGATGGTCGGGGAACAGGGTCAGGCTGTTGGCAATCAGCGCTAAACCCCTAGCGGAATCGCCGCTTTCCTGGGCACACAGCGCGCGATTCACATGACCATCAAAAAAACTTGGCTGCCGTAATAGCAAGTCGTCGAATACAGCAAGAGCTTCATCAAATAGACCGGCAGCACTTAAGGTATTGGCAAGGATGTTTTCAATTTGTGCATTGCCTGCGTCGCAAGCCAGCGCGCGCTTGAGACAGGCTATGGAGCTCCCATAATCCCCACAATGACGCGCACTTAACGCTGCCATCATCTGTAAATCAAGCAATGCTGGAAGCTTGGCTGCCATCGGGACAAGCAACTGGGCTGCCTCTTCGTGACGACCAGCCTGATGAAGAGAGTGACCCCGCAAGAGCGCATTGCGGGTGGCGGTGTCAAGCTGTGGCAAAGTCGAGACCATCAAAAGATACTAGCGGTTTCGCGCTTCACCCTAAATGCGGGGCCGCCATTGGCGTTAGCCAAAAAACTGCCAAATGAAGCCCTTCGAATGCGGATCGTCGTCCCCACTTTCGGTGCGGGACGCCCGTAACCATCAATCTGCTGCCAGCGGCTTCCGTCGGTCAGCAAGAAGACCGGCATGCCATCCTTGGCAGACCGCACCTCTGTCACGGTGCTCTGGATTTCGGTGACCTCTTCGTCCTTGCTGTCACCGAACAGCTTCAGGCTGGGCAGGGCAAGGCCGAACAGGCCTTTCTTGGCCTCGCGCACGGTGGCGCGATCGGTCACCACCAGATCGTTGGCCGAGCGCGCAGCATCCATCGCGGCCACGGCCCTGTCATAACAGGCGAGCCGCGTGGCCGGGTCTGTCTGGCCCTTGCAATCGAGCACGGACTGGAACACCGCCGGAAGCGGTCCACCCTTCTCCTTGTCCTGGTCGTTGGCTTGGGCCGGTATGGCGGCGGCCGACATGCACAGGGCAAGCAGGCCAAGGTGGGGACGGAACATCGCTTTCTCCCAGGTTCGCCGATAGGGGTTCGCTAGTTGCCTGACATTGCCCCCCGTCCCGTTGCAGGTCAATCGCCCCGCTGCGCTTGATTCAGCCGCTCCCTCGGGCCATGCCCCGCTCATGCCGCGCCGTTTGCTGTCTGTCCTGCTTGTGCTCGGCCTTGCGCCGGCGGTCTGGCTCCAGGAACCGCCGCCGCGACCCAATTCAAGCCAAAGCTTGCATGCCGAAGTGCTGGAGCTTCCGGCCAATCCGCGCCTCGGGCCCTTCCGCCTGACCGGCGCCTGGCACCTGACGAGCCCCAACAGTGACTTTGGGGGCTATTCGGCCTTGCTGAGCAACGGACCGGGGCGATTGGTGACCTTCAGCGACATGGGGGTGCGGCTGGACCTGCCGATGCCTGGCACCGGCGGGCCGGTGCGGATTGCCCGCCTGATGCCAGACAAGAACGGGATGAAGGCCTCGCGCGATGTGGAATCGGCTGCGCATGATCCGGCCACCGGTGGGTTCTGGCTGGCGCTGGAGGGGCGCAACCTGTTCCTGCACCTGGTCCCGGGCGAGGTCGCGCCGCGCGTGGTACCCGGTCCGGAGCTGGCCGGGTGGCCCAGCAACAGCGGGGCCGAGGCGATGACCAGGCTGTCCGATGGGCGGTTTCTGATCCTCGCCGAGGCGGGGGATACCGTGCATGAGGGCCGGCTCCTGCCCCTCGCCCCGGACGGGGTCGATCACGCGCAGCGCTTCACCTTCATCACGCCGCCGGGATACCGCCCGACTGACGTGGCGCAGCTGCCCGATGGCCGCGTGCTGATCCTGTTGCGCGAACTGCGCTGGCCGCTGCCGCCGCGCTTCGGCACCCGGCTCGTGCTGGCTGACCCCTCCGAGATCGCCGCGGGCCAGCCCTGGCGCGGCAGGGTGATTGCCGGGCTCGACGGAACCGGCCTGGAGGAGAATTATGAAGGGCTGGCAATCGTGCCGGGTCAGGGCGGCAAGCTGAATGCCTGGCTGATCAGCGATGACAATGCTGCCGCGGCGACCCAGCGCACCCTGCTATTGCGGCTGGAATTTCGCCTGTCGGACCTGCCGCCGCGCGCATCGCCGGCAAAGCAAAAGGCGCCCGGCTGACCGGACGCCCTTGCTTTGTTCTGGTGCAGGCCCGCAGGCCTGGCACAAATCAGGCGGCCTGAGCCTTGACCAGTTCGCGCTTCACCTTCAGCGCATTGGCCGAAAGCTTGCTGTCGACGGTCTTCAGCAGCCAGTTGTCCAGCCCGCCGACGTGCTCAACCGAGCGCAGCCCGTGCGTCGAGACGCGGAACTTGAAGCTGCGGTCCAGCTTTTCCGACATCAGCGTGACGTTCTGCAGGTTGGGCAGGAAGACGCGCTTGGTCTTGTTGTTGGCGTGGCTGACGTTGTTGCCAACCTGGCGACCCTTGCCGGTCAGTTCGCAGATGCGGGACATGTCAAAACTCGCTTAGAAAAATGGCTACCCGTTTAGGGAGAAGGCGCGCCCTTACCGATTCACCCTTGTGCGGTCAAGCTAATGCGGCCAATTCCGCGGAAATGAGCCGCTGGCCCCTTCCCGAACCGATGATCAAGGCCCTTGCGCAGGCGCGCCGGGCCGAATCGGTGGGCGAAGTGCCGATTGGCGCGGTGATTATCAAGGATGGGGTGATCCTGGCGGCGGCGCATAATCAACCGCGCGGTCTGTCCGATCCGACTGCCCATGCCGAACTGCTGGCGATTCGCGCCGCGGCACAGGCATTGGGCAACGAACGGCTGGATGGTTGCGAGCTGTGGGTGACGCTGGAGCCCTGCCCGATGTGCGCCGGGGCGATCAGTCACGCCCGAATCGCGAAGCTCTATTACGCCGCCAGCGACCCCAAGGGCGGCGCAGTGGAGCACGGCGCCCGGGTGTTCGAGCAAGACCAGTGCCTGCACCGGCCCGAGGTCTACGCCGGGATGGGTGAAGCTGAAGCGGCGGGCTTGCTGCGCGATTTCTTCCAGTCGCGCCGTTAAAGGCCGCGCCAGATCTTCAGCGCTGCCGAATCGGGCCGGCCAAGCGCATAACGCGGGCAGGCCAGCGGCCGATAATCCAGCCCGTAGCAGAGCCGCACCTCCTGCAGCCAGCCCGACTTGCTGGTGTCAACCGCCACGGCGCTGCGCGGCCAGTCAGGATTGCGGGCCAGGAAGGCGCTGCGCAGATCGCCAACGGTCAGATTCTCCTGCCGCGACAGGCGGTCGGCATCGGGCCAGCGGATCGATTGCCAGAGGATGCTAGCGACCTTGAAATAGGCTTCCGGCCGGGTTGCCATGCAAGAGCCATGCTTGGCCCAGGCGTGCTCCAGCAAGCGCGGATCGGGGGTCATGCAGAGCTGCTCTGCCAGTTGCGCCGCACTTGGCCGTGGGGTCAGTGCGCACCATTGCGGCCAGCGCCCGTTGGCACCCTCTGGCCACAGGCCGTGCAGCACGAAGCCAAACCGCCCTGCCTGGCCGCTGCATTGCCAGCTGTCCGTCCGCCCGCTGGTCTTGCAATGCTCGGGCGACCAGCTGGCCGCCAGGGTATAGCGCACCACGGGCATGCGCCGGGTGGGGCCTTCCGGCTGCGGGGCCGGAGGCATTTCAAGCTGCGACGGCGTCCGGCATTGATAGGCCTGGGCCCCGGCCGAGGCGGGTAGCAGCAGCGCCAGGGCGGCTAGCCAGGGGCGCGTCATAATGGCGTAAAGTCGAGCCCGATATCGGCCGCGGGCGCGCTCTGAGTCAGGCGACCGACCGAGACATAGGTCACGCCAGTTGCCGCGATGGCCCCGATCGTATCGAGCCGCACGCCGCCCGAAGCCTCGCTTGGCACGCGCCCGGCGATCAGGGCGACGGCCTGGCGCAGGGCCGGCACGTCCATGTTGTCAAGCAGCAGGTGGCTGGCCCCGGCGGCCAGGGCCGGCTCGATCTGGTCGAGATGATCGACCTCGCAGATAATGTCTTTGACGCCAGCGGCCTTGGCGCGGCGCACGGCTTCGGCCACGCCTCCGGCAACGAGGACGTGATTGTCCTTGATCATTGCCGCGTCCCACAGGCCCATGCGGTGGTTCTGCGCGCCGCCCATCCGGGTGGCGTACTTTTCCAGCTGGCGCAGGCCGGGAATGGTCTTGCGGGTATCGAGCAGAGTGGCCCGGCCCTGCATCGCCTCGACATAGGTGCTGGTCAGGGTGGCGATGCCCGAGAGATGCTGGACCGTATTGAGCGCCGACCGCTCGGCCGTCAGCATGGCGCGGGCATTGCCCGAAAGGCGCATCAGGTCTGTCCCGGCGGAGACCTGTGCGCCCTCTTCCACCAGCACTTCGATGGCCATGTCCGGATCGAGTGCGCGAAAGAATGCCTCGGCAATGGGCAAGCCTGCCACGGTGATTGCATCGCGGCTGTCCATCACGCCAGCAAACCGGGCATCGGCCGGGATCACGCTCTCGCTCGTAACGTCATGGCCGCCGCCCGGCAGGCCAAGGCCAAGGTCCTCGTCCAGCGTCATGCGCACGAATGCGTTGAGGTCAAACCCCGCGAGTTGCCAGCCCCCCAATTCCTGCTCCTCAGTGCACGAAGCGGGCAACAACATCGCGATAGGAGCGGCTGACCTTCACGTCGGCCCCGCTTTCCAGCACGAGGAAGCATTCGCCATTGGTGTGCGGCTTGACCTGGCGAACCTGGTTGAGATTGACGATCCACGAGCGGTGGACGCGCTGGAACACGCGTGGATCAAGGCGGCGCTCCAGATCCTTCATCGTTTCCCGCAGGATCAGGCTGTTGTCGGCGGTGTAGATTACCATGTAATCGCCCGCCGCCTCGATCCGTTCGATCGAATCGACATCGACCCGGAAGATCTGGCCCTTGTCCTTGATGTTGATCAGCCGTTCATAGCGCGCCGCGGCGGGCTCGCCCTCGTCCGGCATGGCCTCCATCGCATCCGGCGCCACTTCGGCCAGCACGTTCTTGAGCTTCTCCGCCTCTTCTGCCGACCGCTTCTCGGCCAGGCGCTGACGGACGCGCTCCAGCGTATCGGCCAGCTTGTCCTCGTCGACCGGCTTCATCAGGTAATTGACGGCATTGGCCTCGAACGCGCGGACGGCATGTTCCTGATAGGCGGTAACGAAGACAATCAGCGGCGGCTCGATCTCCATTACGCCCTTGACCACGCTGAACCCGTCAAACCCCGGCATCTGGATGTCGAGGAAGACGAGGTCGGGCTTTTCGGTCTTGATCTTGCGGATGGCTTCCCGGCCGTTGGAGCAGGTGTCGATGATTTCGACATCGGGGAAGGCCTGCAGGCGGAGCATCAGGCCCTGGATGGCCAGCTTTTCATCATCGACCAGGATCGTGCGAATGGTCATGGGTCGGTCCTTGAATGGGGTCAGCCAGCCAGCGCAGGGGCGCGCAAAGCGGCAGGAGCAGCGGCGGGCTCACGCCGCTCAAAGGGAAGTTCGATCAATACGGCAAAGCCACCTTCGGGGGGTTCCATAGTCTCGAAGCGATGCATTTCACCGTAGGCCTGAGCCAGCCGGTCGCGGATGTTGGCTAAGCCCACTCCGGTTGAAACTTGTTCCCCGCCGTCAAATGTCACGCCCGCAAACCTGTTGTCGGTGCCGGGGTTTTGCAATCCCGGCCCGGTGTCCGAGACGACGATGCGAAGGTTCGGTCCGACGAGTTGCGCGGTAATGGTGATCTCGGCCCCGGCTTCCTGGGGGCTGACCGCGTATTTGATGGCATTCTCAACCAGCGGCTGGAGCAACAGCGAGGGCAATAGCGCGGCTTCTGCTGCCGGATCGATCCTGAAGCTGGTGCGCAGCCGCTCTTCAAACCGCATCCGTTCAATGTCCAGGTACAGCTTCAGCGTCTCGATCTCCTGCGCCACGGTAACCCGCCCGGTGGGTTCGTTGACCAGGGTGTAACGCAGGAATGATGACAGCCGGCTGAGCATGGCATTGGCCGGTTCGGTCTGCTTCAGCAGCACCAGGGTGGAAATCGAATTGAGCGTGTTGAACAGGAAGTGCGGGTTCAACTGATAGCGCAGCATGGCCAGCTGGGCCTGGGTCGCCTGGTTCTCAAGCTGGATCAGCTGGTCATTCTGTTCCTCGATCTGCAGAAAGAAGTTGATCGCGTAATAAAGCGCCGACCAGGCCCCCAGCAGGGTCAATCCGATGTAGAACAGGCCGATGAAGCGCGATGCGACCCCGCCGGCGGCATCCGCATAGTAGAGGGCGTTCACCCAGGCATCGACGAAGACATAAAGTCCCACTGCGATTGGCAGCACCAGGGCCGTAACGCCCCAGGTCACGAGCGGCCGCTGGTTGATCAGCTGGCGATAGATCACCGAGAGAATCAGCGTGATTGAAAAGCCGGTCACGGTCGAGATCACGACCAGGACCAGGTAACTCAGTTCAACCCCGTTGGCGATGCCGGACATGGCGCGCAACAGCATCGCCCCAAGCCAGCCAGCGGCTTGCAGGCGCCAGAACGCCTTGTTCTTGTTGGCGAAAAAGGGGGTCGGACGGAAGGGCAGCACGGCCATGCCGGGCAGCTTAGCAGAAAAAGCCGGCGGCTCGCGAATGTTTTGCGCATGGCGCGCGTTTCGATTAGCCTTGCCGCCAAACGGGAGAGCAAAAATGGCCGATATCGACAGCCCCATCCAGCACGGCAGCCACCAGCGTGCCAAGTTCCGCGCGATGACCGAAGGGACCCAGGAAGACTGGTCGCTGATCTCCAGCGAGTACATGGCGTTTGCCAAGGACCTGCCGGACCGGGTGATGGCGCACCTCAAGCTGCTCGATGGCGATTTCGGCGGCTTCCCGGTCGACCGGCTGCAGCACTCGCTCCAGACGGCGACCCGGGCCCACCGCGACGGGCGGGACGAGGCCTATGTCGTGATGGCGCTGCTGCACGACATAGGCGATACGCTGGGCACCTATAACCACCCGGAAGTGGCCGCCTCGATCATCAAGCCGTTTGTTTCGGAAGAGATCCATTGGATCTGCCAGAACCATGGCGCGTTCCAGGGCCACTACTACTTCCACTATATCGGCATGGATCGCGACATTCGCGAACGCTTCCGCAGCAATCCCTATTTCGATGCCTGCGCGGAATTCTGCGAAAAGTATGACCAGGCCGCCTTCGACCCGGACTACCAGAGCGAGCCGCTGGAATTCTTCGAACCGATGCTGCGCCGGGTGATGGCCCGCCCGATCAACTCGATGTACGCCAAGCTGGCCGAATAGGGCCTAGCCTTTCGGGCCGGCCTTGGCGGCATCGATGGCCTGTTGCAGGGCCTGCTGGCCGACGGCCCCAGCCATCAGCTGATCGCCGATCACCCAGCTTGGGGTGCCGTTGATCCGCAGGCGTTGGGCGAAATCAAGGTTCTGCTTGATTTCAGCTTCCACCCTGGGATCGCCGATCAGCTTGCGGGCGCGATCCAGGTCGAGCCCGGCCCGAACGGCAGCGGCTTCAATCGTGTCGGCGGCGGGACGACCAGCGGCGAACATCGCCTGGTGGAATGCCGCAAACTTGCCCTGTTCGGCTGCGGCAAGCGACCAGCGCGCCGCGTCGGTGCTCGCGGGGGAGAGGATCGGCAGTTCGCGGATTACCACCTTGAGGTCCGGATTGGCGGCAAGCAGAGCCTCCACCTCGGGCACCGAGGCGCGGCAATAGCCGCAGGCATAGTCGGTGAATTCAACCAGGGTCACCGACCCGTTCGGATTGCCCAGCACCGCACCCGGAAAGGGCGTGGTCAGGGCATTGCCGGCGCTGGCCACCTGCTTGCCGTTCTCGCGCGCCTGCAGGCGTTCCATGGCTTCGGGAAGCACTTCCGGATGCTCGAGGATATAGTTGCGCACGAT
>JBEGJL010000307.1:0-5653 GCA_041184605.1 Pseudomonadota bacterium | reverse complement strand
CGCCACGATCGCGCAATCGAGCAATGAACCGCCCATTCCGCCATCCCGTTCGTTCGCGGCGAGCCCGACCATGCCCAGTTCGGCCAGCTCGCGCCACCGCGCCCGGTCGAGAGCACCAGGTGCCTTTCGCGCGGCATGGCGCGCGGCAATGTCGGTCCCGGCGCAGAAACGCTCAACTGTCGCCTTGAACAGTTCCTGATTCTCGTCGAGATCGAAATTCACGCAGCGGCTTTCTTGAAGGTCATCGGCACGGCGGTGAAACCGCGCAGCAGCAGGTTTGGCGAGACGGTCAGAACCGCCCCTTCCTTGATCCGGATGTCCTGAAGCCGGGCGAGCAGCGCGGTAAAAGCCACAGTCATTTCTTTGCGGCTCAGCATATTGCCGACGCACATGTGGATGCCCTTGCCGAAAGCAAGGTGGGTGCGGGCATTGCTGCGCTCGACATCGAAACGGTCTGGATCGGGATACTTGGCCGGGTCGCGGTTGGCCGAAGCATAGCGCAGCATCACCATGGTCCCGCCCTTGAACTCGTATCCACCGAGCTCGCAATCGCGCGTGACTACCCGCCACATGCCGGCAGTCGGCGTGTCGAGCCGCAATACTTCCTCGATCATGTTGCCTACGAGCGCCGGGTTGGCGCGGACCTTGTCCTGCTGGTCGGGATTGTTCGCAAGATGGACGATCCCGCCGGCGAGCGCATGGGTAGTGGTTTCGTTGCCAGCGACCATCAGCTGCTGAGCGATCGACATGATTTCCGCATCATCGAGCGGGGTCTCGCCTTCGAGCCGGGCATTGACCACGTCGGACAAGAGATCGTCGGTCGGGTTTTCTCTCCGGGCATCGATCTTGATCTTCAGGGCTTGCTGGAACTCGACGATTTCGCGCGCGCATTCCAGCTCGCGCTCGCGCGGGATCATATGGCCAAGCCGATCGGCAAAGGCATCGGACCAGCGTTTGACATTGGCCCGTTCGGAGGGGGCGAAGCCGAGCTGTTCGCAGATCACCTGAACCGGAAGGCCCACCGCGAACTCGGACACGAACTCGCATTCACCCTTGTCGATAAAGCCATCGATCAGCGTGTTGATCTTGGCGCGAATACCCTCTTCGAGCGCATTCACGCGCGGCATCGAGAAGGCCAAGTTGACCAGCTTGCGGAACCGGGTGTGGACAGGCGGATCGGCGGTCAACAGCGTGTTGATCTGCGGCCAGCCCTGTCCGAGAATTCCGGAAACCTCGGGGTCTTCGGACAGGGCACCGGACAGCACCGAATTGAAGTCGTTGGAGAAGTCCTCGACCCGCCCGGCGGCCTCCGAGCACATATCGTAGCCCATGATCACTTTCATGCCGGTTTCGGGCAGTTCGATCACCGGCGAATTGGCATGGGCCCATTGGTAGAGCGGAAAGGGATTCTGCATCACCTCCGGGTCAAGCAGGCTCTTGGCAGAAGTCATTTCATTCATGGCAATTCTCGCTGTTTGATCCCCGACATGCCACCATCAACTGGGCCATGCGACGCGCGAAAATGTTAGGGCCTGGTCAACTGTGTACCATCACTCCGCCATCGACCATGATGCCCTGGCCGGTGATGAACCTGGCATCGTCGCTGGCCAGCATGACCATCACGTCGGCAATATCCTCGGGCTGGCCGATCCGGCCAAGCGCCGAACGGCCCGCATAATAGGCGCGGCTCTCTGGACTGCCTTCGAACATGGCCTTGGTCATCCCGGTCTCGATCGCGCCGGGCTGGACGCAGTTGACCGTGATTCCGTGCGGCCCCAGTTCCATCGCCAACGCGCGGGTCAGGCCCAGCAACGCGTGCTTGGAAGTGGCGTAGGCCACCAGCCCTGCATCGCCATAGCGCGACATGATCGAACCAGTGTTGATCACCCGTCCGGTACCCGATTGCTTGAGGAGCGGCAGCAGTGCGCGGGTCAGGTTCATTGCGGCGGTGACATTGATCGACAGCGCCGCATCCCACATCGCCTGGGTCATGTCCTCGAAAGGTCCCGCCGGGCAAACCCCGGCGTTGTTGATCAGGATGTCGCAGCCGCCAAGCACTGCCTGCGCAGCGGCCTGGATCGCCGGGAATGCCGCTGCATCGCCCAGGTCCGCAATGTGGTTGTGCGTGCCGGCCAGACCATCGCCATTCTGGTCTAGAGCAAGAACCGCGCAGCCCTCGCTGATCAGCCGCGCAACCGCCGCTGCACCGATCCCCGACGCCGCGCCTGTGACCACCGCCTTGCGCCCGGAAAGGTCGCGCCCGCGCTGCATGGCCATCAGGCAAACTCCCGCTGGAACTCGAGCATGTCGAAATAGTCGCGCCACTGGGCTATCTTGCCTTCGGCATTGACTTCAAAGGTGCCCATCACCCGGATCGCGCGCCATTTGCCGCCGATCAAGAACTTGTCGGTCCGCTCGGTCAGCACCCTGTTACCGTTGGCGGCGATGTTGTGGGTAACCCATTCAACATCTTCGATCGGCGGAAAGGTGCCCATCAGCGCCTGGCAGCCGGCAACGCCGACAGCGGGCTCCATCGGAATGTTATGCCAGACGATGTCATCCGCCATCATTGCATAGGCACCCTCAATATCGCGGCGGTTCCAGGCGGCGATGATGGCTTCGACGATCTGCTGGGGTGTCATGATGCACTCCTGGGCTGCGCCGTCCAGTAGAGCGCATTGGCGAGCAGTCGCTGGACAGCGGGATTCTCGTAAGTCGCCGGGCCATCGCCAAATTGCAGGTAGACGATCTCGGCGCGGCCGGCCGGCTTGGTCCAGGCGATCAGGTTGCTGCCGGGCGGGTGCGGCCAGTCGGCGTTGTCGAACATCCGCCCGGACACAGCGTGGGCGGCGGAATAGAAATTTTCGGCCACAAAGCGGTGGCTGGAGCGCACCAAGGGGGTGACCTCCGCTTCGAACACTTCGGCCAGATAGAGCTCGTCAGTGACCGGAAAATTGGCGGGCACTCCGGCCAAAACCGGATGATCGCCCACCACCTCTGCCTGGTATTCGACATCGTGGCGGTAGCCTGAATCGAGCACTTGCCGCCCGCGCACATCGCCCGGCTGGTAAAGGAAACGCCCGCCGACCAGCTCGCTCCAGCCCGGCCACTCGGCCCAACCGGCCAGCGCATGGTGCATCATCACCGCGCCCCGGCCACTGGCAAAACGCCGCTCCAGTGCGCTGACAAAGGCGGGCGAAGGCGGACGCGCTGTGACCGTGCCATCGGCAAAGGTGTAACCCGCCATGTCGTAGAACAGCAGGGCATCAGCCTCGTCCGCTGCCCCTTCGCCGACCAAGGCCTCAGCCTCGGGGTGCAGCAGGTGCGTCACCTCCCAATCCCCGAGCGCGGCCAGCAGCGCGGCAAACGGCGCTTCCTCGTAAGGGTGGCCGCCGCTGAGGACGAGGAGGCTGCGCGGGGCCATTGTCAGCCGATCTTGAGGATCATCTTGCCGTCGTTCGATCCGCTGAACAGCCTCAGGAAGGCGGGGAGCGCATTTTCGATCCCCTCGTCGACGTGTTCGTCAAACACCAGCTTGCCCTCGCGCAGCCACCCGGCCATCGCCTCGATCCCTTCGCCGAAGCGCGGGACGTAGTCGGCGACCAGTAGCCCGGTCATCGAAGCGCGCTTGACGATCAGCTGCCAGACATTGCGCGCGCCGGTCTTTTCGTGCGCGTTGTTGTATTCGCTGATTAGGCCGCAGAGCCCGATCCGGGCGTTCATCGCCAGGTTGTTCAGCCCGGCATCGAGGATGTCGCCGCCGACGTTCTCGAAGATCACATTGACCCCGTCCGGCGCGGCTGCGGCGATTTCTGCAGAAAGCTGATCGACTGACTTGCCGCGATAGTCGATTGCCACATCGAAGCCATAACGCTGGGTCAGCCGGGCGCATTTTTCGGGCCCGCCAGCGATCCCGATCACTTTCGAGGCGCCTTTGATCTTCGCGATCTGGCCGACCAGCGAGCCCACCGCACCCGCCGCGCCGGTGACCAGCACGACATCACCGGGATTGGGCCGGCAGACCTCAAGATAGCCGAAATAGGCGGTCATCCCAACCGCGCCCAGCACCGAAAGGAAATTGGTCGGTGAGGGAACGATCGACGGATCGACCGGCGCGCTGAAGCCGCCGGCCATCGCCACCGAATATTCCTCAACCGCGTTGAGCCCCGAAACCCATTGCCCAACCGGGAAGCCATCGGCCTTGCTCGCCACCACTTCGCCGACAGTCGAGGCGCGGACCGGCGCGCCGAGCGGGATCGGCGGCATATAGCTGGGAGCATCGTCCATCCACCCGCGCATCGCCGGGTCGAGTGAGGCATAGCGGTTGCGGATCAGAAATTCGCCCTCGGCCAGCTCGGGCGTCGGTTCGCTGACCAGGCTGAAGTCTTCGGCCACCGGGGTGCCGTTAGGGCGGCGGACCAGCAGAAAGCGGCGGTTTTCGGGCATGGGTTGTTCTCTCGTTGAATTGGCGCTGTTCGGGCTAGGCTTTGCAGACTAGGCTGCGGGCCCGCGATAGCGACTGCCACTTTTGCGGGGCGTTAGACAAGACTGTGTTCGAGCAGGCTCTCGGCGGTTTCCTCGATCGTCAGCTCGATCGGGCGCGTTTGCCAGCCCAGCACCGACCGCGCGTGGCTTGAATCCATCCGCCGGGTCCGGCCTAGCTCCATCACCAGCTGCATCGCGACCGGATCGAACCCGGCGAACCATTCCATCACCTCATCGGGCATCTCGCGCACGTTGACCGCGCTCGCCCGATCGCCCAGCCGTCCTTTCAGGATCCGGGCGATGTCGATCAGGTCAAGCCAGGTGGCGCTGGCAATGAACCGCTCGCCGTTCAGGCCGGGCCGGCTTAGCGCCCGCACAAAGCAGTCCGCCACATCGCGCACGTCGACGAATTCGAAGCCAATCCTGGGGCAACCCGGAAGCCCGGCCAGGATCCGGCGCACTGCCTCGATCGAAGCCGACATTCGCCCGCCCAGGATCGGGCCCAGCACCACACTCGGGTTGACCGAGCAGAACTCCATGCCCCGGCCGTTTTCGGCAGCCCAGTCGCGCGCGACGCGTTCGGAGATCGTCTTGGAATTGACATAGGCGTGGGTGTCGCTGTGCGCTGTATTGGTCCAATCGGCTTCGGTGAAATGATAGTCGCCCTTGGGCCGGCCATAGCCGATCGCCCCGATCGACGAAGCCAGCACGAACCGCTGCACCCCGGCGTCGCGGGCCAGCCGCAGTACCCGCAACGCGCCTTCGCGCGCCGGGGCGATCACTTCTTCCTCGTTCTCGGGCACTCCGCTGGGCAAAGGCGAGGCCAAATGCGCGACGTGGCTGCACCCGGCGAGCGCCTCGGCCCAGCCAGCGTCCTGCATCAGGTCGGCGGCAAAGAAGCGCAGGCTGCTTTCGCTCGCATCGAGGGCGTCACGCAGAGAGCCTTGTACGTCAGGATCGCGGATCGTTGCGTTGACCTGCCAACCCTCGGCGATCAACTGGCGGATCAGGAAGCCGGCAATATAGCCGTTGCCGCCGGTTACCAGCACTTGTCCGGGCATTGCCTCGCCCTCCTGCCTGTTGGTCTTGGCCCAAGCTAGGCCTAGTCCCTCGAGCCGGCACTTGCGATTTTTGACAGGCCGCCGAAACCGGCAAAGCTGCTAGCAAA
>JBEGJL010000306.1:0-4440 GCA_041184605.1 Pseudomonadota bacterium | reverse complement strand
CCGCAGTCGCTGCACGTTGCCGACACCGCAGCCCGCACCGGTGAAGGTGAAGCGCGATTGCAGCGCGGCATAGGCCGGGTTGCCGCAATTGGCCGCACCCGTGGCGCCGAACATCGCGGCGACGATGCCTGCTACCGGCTCACCTTCGATCGGGCCGGAGAAGTCATACTTGAAGTAATCGACGCTGGCGCGGAAACCACCAGTGTTGATCAGCAGACCGGCGCTATAGGTCGTCGCACTTTCCGGGGCCAGGTTCGGATTGCCGTTGATATCGATCGCCCGGAACGAGCTGCCGATGATCTGCAACGAAGTGAGGTTGCCCGCCAGGCTCTGCGATGGCGGGCCGCGGAAGGTGGTGCCAACGCCGCCACGGATCGCCAGCCAGTCGGTCATCTGGAACTTGGCGCGGGCCTGGGGATCGAAGGTCGAACCCACGGCGCCGCCATAGTCTTCATACCGTGCCGACAGCTGGACGTTGAAGGCATCGGTCACCGGCACCTGCAATTCGGCAAAGGCGGCATAGACATCGCCATTGCTATCACCGTTGCGGTTGGTTCCGAGGAAGCCCAACGCACCGGTCTGCGGGCTGCAGGTCGCGCTCGGGTTAAGTGGCGTACCCGGGCACGGATTGATTTCGAGGTTCGAGATGTCGTTGTAGCGCCGGCTATAGGTGTTGCGGCGATACTGCACGCCCAGAGCGAAACCGACTTCCCCACCAGGCAGGGTCAGACCCGTCTGGCCCGAAAGCACGGCATCGGCCACCAGCTGGGTGGTAAACGCCTGCGTGTTCGGGCTCTGGAACATCCAGTCCAGCGTGCCAAGATCGTTGATCAGGCCTGCTCCGGGCGCAGTCGACAGGCCATTGGTGCTGCGCGATCCGGCATAGTTCGGGTTGGTCTGGCCCGTTACCGGGTTGACCTGCACCGCGGTCGAGAACGGGTTCCAATAGGTACAGCCGTTTGTCCCGGCCAGTGCCGCCAACTGGGTTGCGCTTAGCCCAGCACGCGAGGCAGTAGACGAATAGGCGCAGTTCGGCCCGCCGAAACCGGCCAAGGCGTTCTGGAACAGATCGCCGAAGGTATCGGTGCCCCCGAACGAGCGATCATAGCGGCTATAGGTCAGGCTGGTGGTGAAGTTCAGCTTGTCAGAAAGCGCCGTGTCCAGCTCAGCCGTAACCATCATCTGGTCCGAAATGCGGGGCGACGTGGCTGACCCGCGGCCTGGGAACAGCGCATTGCCGCCCAGCAGGACCGGGCGGAACAGCACCGGGAAGGCCGATGCTTCGGCCAGCGGGGTGCCCGAAGCATCAACCGAACAGCCCGAAGTCGCGCCATAGACGCGGCAATAATCCTTAAGCGCCGGGGCCCAGGCCGGAATGCGGAACAGCCCAAGACCACCCAATACGGCATTTGCCGAGGGCGGCAGCGTCGGCAGATAGCTTGGCGAGGTGGTGATCCGGGTTTCAGAATGACCCCACAGTGCATTCACCCGCAGGCTTGTATTTTCAGCCAAGTCGATTTCGGCATCCAAGAACAGCTGGAACCGTTGTTCCGGCTCAACCAGGTTACCGAACAGGCCGTATTGGTTAAAGCACCGATCGGTCGACGACCCGGCAAGGCTGCGGAATCCGCCCAATGCGGTACAGCCCTGGTCAGCCGTAAAGACAGAACCACCAACGAAGGGGCCGTTGAAGTCAAAGTTACCGGGATTGCCGCCACCGGTCCAGCCGCCCTGCGGGTTGTTAGGGTATGGCTGGATCGTAAAATCGCGATCGATTGTCTGTAGTTCAGAGCGACGCTGATAGCCGGCGGAAACGAAAATCCGCCCGCCGTCACCGGAATGACCATAGCTCAGCGCACCGCCATAGTCGCCGTCAGAGCCAGAGATGTAGCGGTAGTCAGCACTCGCGCGGAAGCCGTCCTGATTGGTGCGGGTAATGAAGTTGACCACCCCCGCGATCGCGTCCGAGCCATAGGTCGCCGCCGCCCCATCCTTGAGCACCTCGATCCGGCCAATTGCACCCGAGGGGATCAGGTTGACGTCAACGATCGGAATGCCGCTGCCGCCTGACTGAACGATGCGCTTGCCGTTGAGCAGCACCAGGGTGCGCTGCGGACCCAGGCCGCGCAGGTTGACCGAGGCGACACCTTCGTTGCTCTGGGCACGTGCGTCAAACTGGTTGGCATCACCGATGATGCCGCTTGAGTTCGGGAGGTTTTTGAGGAGGTCGATTGCCGATGGGCTGCCTTGTTTGGAGAGTTCTTCTGCACCGATCACGTCAACCGGAGCGGGTGCCTCTTCGCTTGAGCCGCGAATTAGCGAACCCGTGACGACGATTTCCTTGGCATCGCCGGTGTTGTCATCCGCAGTGGTGGTCTGGGCAAAGGCCGGTGCCGAAATGGCGGCAACCGCAAGGGCGATGAATGATGTTGAACCGATACGCGAATGGCGCACAGACATAACCTCTCCTCCTCGTGACGGGCGCCTCCGTCATCGGGCGTGTAGCCCGCTGGAGAGGCATACCCACTTTGCGCCACTTTTGCGGCGTCTTTTGACAGCTTACGTATAAACCGCCGTCAGTCAAATCTGCTTGCCAAAATTTGTGATCGCCTCGGCAAGTCCGCTTTGCCTTTCGTATTCATTTGCCTATAGGCAGGAAGCCCCGGCAGAGCAGTTTTGTGCGGCTCGTCCAGCCTGGGGCTTGTCATTTTCCTTGCAGGGAAGCCGCTCATGTCGCGTCGCCGCCAAATTTACGAAGGCAAGGCCAAGATCCTGTACGAGGGGCCTGAACCCGGCACCCTGATCCAGTATTTCAAGGATGATGCCACGGCCTTCAACGCCCAGAAAAAGGGTACGATCAATGGCAAGGGCGTGATCAACAACCGCATCAGCGAGCATGTCTTCACGCGGCTGAGCCACATCGGCATCCCGACCCACTTCATCAAACGGCTCAACATGCGTGAGCAACTGGTCCGCCAGGTCGAGATTATCCCGATTGAAGTGCTGGTGCGCAATGTAGCGGCCGGTTCGATCTCCAAGCGGCTGGGCATTCCAGAGGGCGAGCCCCTGCCCCACACGCTGATCCAGTATTGCCTGAAGGACGATGCGCTGGGCGATCCGCTGGTTTCCGAAGAGGAAATTGCCTGCTTTGGCTGGGCCACCAACGAGGAAATGCAGGACATTTCCTCCATGGCGATCCGGATCAACGATTTCATGTGCGGCATGTTCGCGGCAATCAACATCCGACTGGTCGACTTCAAGCTTGAGTTCGGGCGGATCTGGGACGGCGAATACAGCCGGGTCATCCTGGCCGACGAAATCAGCCCCGATGGCTGCCGTCTGTGGGACATGATCACCGGCGAAAAGCTCGACAAGGATCGCTTCCGCCGCGATCTGGGCGGTGAGGAAGAAGCCTATCAGGAAGTCGCCCGGCGGCTGGGTCTGCTCGACACCGATAACGGTCCCAGCGAAGTGCTGGACCTGTCCGCTCACCGGAAGCTGCGCGGCAAGTAACCGTTCAGCGAATGAGGCTTGCAGGCAGCAGACGTCTGGGCAAGAACAGGCCCATGACGTCCCGCAAGCTATTGTTCACCCTTGTTCTTTCTACCTCCGCCCTGGCTGCATGTGCGCCGCAGCGGGTGGCGGTAAGCAGTGTTGCGCCACCCCCCAAACCCAACTGGGCTTTTGAAACAAGCGACGTCCCCGTCGACGAGGGCTACAGGTTTGGCAAGCTGGAAAACGGCTTGCGCTATGTCATCCGCAGCAATGCCACCCCAAAGGGTCAGGCGTTGGTGCGAATGGTGGTGGGCACCGGCTCACTTGACGAAGCCGATGACGAGCGCGGCTTTGCTCACTTTGTCGAACACATGGCCTTTAATGGCAGCACCAACGTGCCCGAAGGGGAAATGGTCAAGCTGCTAGAACGGCTTGGCCTGGCGTTCGGGGCTGACACCAATGCTTCGACCGGGTTTGAGCGCACGGAATACAAGCTCGACCTGCCACGCAACGATCCGACGCTGCTTGAGACGGCGCTGATGCTGATGCGAGAGACTGCCAGCGAATTGACCATCAGCGAGGCAGCGGTTGAGCGAGAGCGAGGTGTCATCCTGTCCGAAAAGCGGGATCGCAACACCTTCGCGTTGCGTAATCTGGAAGACCAGCTCCAATTCCTGCACCCGCAGGCGCGCTTTCCCAGCCGCATCCCGATTGGCACCGAGGCAACCCTGAACGCAGCGACGGCAGAACGCATCCGCGCCTTCTGGCGGCGGGAATATGTGCCAGCGCAGACAACTTTGCTGGTGGTCGGCGATTTTCCGGTAGAGATCGTGGAGGCAGCGATCCGGGCCCGCTTCGCCAGTTGGCAGCCCGTTCCGCCTGAACCGCAACCGCTTGCCGGGCCGTTGCACCCCACGGACGCACCCCGAGAAGACATTTTCATCG
>JBEGJL010000305.1:0-3803 GCA_041184605.1 Pseudomonadota bacterium | reverse complement strand
GCCCGAATAGATCGCGTCGGCAGCATCGGCACCGGCCTTGCGGGCAAGGTCGATCAGCGCGGCAGCGCGTTCCTGGGCGGCGGAAGGGGTCAGCATGGAATGGTCACTCCGAAAGCGGAGCGGCCGATCTAGGTATTCGCAGGCCGAAGAGCAATCAGGTGAAGACGAAAGCCAGCAGCTTGAACATGCCGGTCACGATGAACGGCAGGCCAATCGCCAGTGCCCAGACCCAGTTGCGATCATGGCGATAAAACGGTGCCAGTTCCGGATCCCTGGCCTGCTCATCGGAAAGGCGATTCCAGCGGCGCTCGAACCGGCGGCAGGCCGGGATGATGGCCGCTACCAGCACGATGAGCGCAAAATAGGGCAGCAGCGAGCCACTTTTGGCGTTGAGCGCGCCCATCGTCACGAAAATCTGCAGCCCGGTATAGGCCAGCAAGGCATAGGCGATGTGGTCGCTCATTCGCTTGCGCCAGTCGAGCGGCCTGTCGGCGGCGTGAGCCGAAACGAAGTTGCGGTGCCAAGCCTTGGCCATCGGCAATCCCCTTAACATTCCCCTGCTGTCCCCGGTCTGCGCCGCGGATCAGTCGCAAGTGAGTAAATCACCGAAGGGGGCCGTGATCAAGCCTCGTTTACCAGTCGTCGGTTATGCAGTTCGTCGATGCCCATGCACGAAACCTGCCAAATGGACCTTACCCGGCTTGCCGAGTGTCACGGCGCGCCCTAAACGAGCATACGCAATGACCGATACCATGACCCAAACCGCTCAGCCCAAAGCCGAATCCGTGCAGACGCAAGGCGGCCTTGAAGTCATCTCGATCGCCAAGTCCTATGACAAGCGCGCGGTCCTGACCGACATTTCGCTGTCGGTTGCCAAGGGTGAGGTGCTGGGTCTGCTCGGTCCCAACGGCGCAGGCAAGACCACCTGTTTCTACTCCATTATGGGTCTGGTTCGCCCCGACTCGGGCCGGATCCTGATGGACGGCGTCGATGTCACCAACCTGCCGATGTACCGGCGGGCGATCCTGGGCCTGGGCTACCTGCCGCAGGAAACCAGCATCTTTCGCGGCATGACGGTTGAACAGAACATCAACTGCGTGCTCGAACTGGTCGAACCCGATCAGAATGTCCGCGCGCAGGAACTGGAACGCCTGCTGGAAGAGTTTGGCCTGACCCGGCTGCGCGCCAGCCCGGCCATGGCGCTTTCCGGCGGTGAACGCCGCCGCGCGGAGATCGCCCGGGCGCTGGCGGCCAAGCCCTCGATCATGCTGCTCGATGAACCTTTCGCCGGGATCGACCCGTTGTCGATCAGTGACATTCGCGATCTGGTGAAGGACCTGAAGCAGCGCGGAATTGGCGTGCTGATCACCGATCACAACGTGCGCGAGACGTTGGATATCTGTGACAAGGGCTGCATCATCTACGGCGGCCAGGTGCTGTTTTCCGGCAGCCCTGAGGCGCTGGTGGCCGATGAAAACGTACGGCGGCTCTATCTGGGCGAAGGATTTACGCTTTAGGGCACAGGTTCATGGCGATCGGGCCCCGCCTTGACCTTCGGCAATCGCAATCGCTGGTGATGACACCGCAGTTGCAGCAGGCAATCAAGCTGCTGGCGCTGTCAAACCTCGAAATCGAAACCTTCATCGGTGAGGCGCTCGAGAGCAACCCGCTGCTAGAGATCGGCGCAGCCGGGCCGGAACTGCCGGTTGCTGAAGAGAGCCCCGATGTCCGGCGCACAACCCTGGAAACCTCCCCGGTCGATCAGCTCGTTTCGGAAGGGCGGGCAGCAGACGATCGTCCGCTCGACATTGACCAGACCGCGCTCGACCGAGACCGTGATACCGGCGATGGCGAATGGGGCGCCGATATCCGGATTGGTCCGGCCGGTGACGATGGGCCGGACATTGATGAGCGCGGCGAAGGCGCAAAGGATCTGGCCACCCACCTGCACGATCAGATCGGCGCCCAGGCGCGCGACCCCCGACTGACCTTTATTGCCCGGTACCTGATCGACCAGCTGGATGAGGCCGGTTACCTGCCCATCACCCTGCGCGAGGTGGCGGGCGAACTGGGCGTCGCCCTGGCCGAGGCAGAGGCGGCATTGGCTCTGCTCCAGTCGCTCGATCCGACCGGGGTTGGCGCGCGCTCACTGGGTGAGTGCCTCGCGCTGCAGGCGATCGAGGCTGATCGTCACGATCCCTGTATGGCACGCCTGCTGGAAAACCTTGACCTGCTGGCGCGCGGCGAACTGCCCCGGCTGAAGCGGATGTGCGGGGTGGATGATGAAGACTTTGCCGACATGCTGGCGGAGCTGCGCAGCTATGATCCCAAGCCCGGGCTGCGATTCAACACCGGCGGCGGCGATCCGGTGGTGCCGGATATCCTGCTCGCGCCGCGCAGCGATGGTGGCTGGGATATCAGCCTGAACCAGGCGACCTTGCCGCGGCTGATCGTCAACCGCAGCTATTATGTTGAGATGCGCGGTGCCTGCGCCGACAAGGGTTCACGCGCCTGGCTGTCGGACAAGCTGGCCGATGCCAACTGGCTGATCAAGGCGCTCGACCAGCGGCAGAAAACGATCCTGAAAGTGGCGAGTGAGATCGTGACCCAGCAGGACGGCTTCTTTCGTCACGGCGTCTCGCACCTCAGGCCGCTGACCTTGCGGACCGTGGCCGATGCGATTGGCATGCACGAATCCACCATCAGCCGTGTCACCTCGAACAAGTATCTCCATTGCCCGCGCGGGACCTTCGAGCTGAAGTATTTCTTCACCTCGGGCGTTGGATCGACCGATGGCGAGGGCGGGGCTTCCGCCGAGGCGGTCAAGGCGGCGATCAAGGCGCTGATCGATGCCGAAGATCCCAAGGCGATCCTTTCGGACGATACGCTGGTTGACCTGCTCAAGGCCAAGGGCTTCGATCTTGCCCGGCGCACTGTCGCCAAGTACCGCGAGGCCATCGGGCTGGGTTCATCGGTGCAGCGGCGGCGTCAAAAGGCGCTGGCGGGAATCCGCTGAGCAGCTAGCCTGCCGCGATCTGACAGGGAGAGACTCCACATGAAACTGCACTTGCTGGCCGCCGCTGCGCTGGCCACCGTTCTGGCTGCGCCCGCGCTGGCCGATCAGGTTGAATACCGCGCGCTGATCCAGGAACGCGATGTCGGCTATCTCAAGCTGGACCGGCAGGGGCAGAAGGTCGCGGTCGATTACAACATCAAGCAGAACGGCCGCGGCCCGACGATCACCGAAGCCGTCACGCTGGACAAGGATGGCGCACCGCTGGCCTGGACGATTACCGGGCGAACAACCTTTGGCAATGCGGTCAACGAAAGTTTCAAGCGCAGCGTCGCCGGGGCGGAATGGCGCGACCTGTCCGGCCCGGGCCGGATCAAGGGCAAGGACGCGCCGCGTTTTTACGCCACGCAGAACGGCTCGCCCCTGGATGTCGCGATGCTGGCCAAGGCGCTGCTGGCCGATGCCGATCGCAGCATGGCGGTGGCACCGGGCGGCACGGCCCGACTGACCGAGCGAGATCGGCGCAGTTTTGAAGGACCGGACGGCAAATTGGATGTCGTGACCTACGAGCTTTCGGGCCTGTCGCTGAACCCCACCTATATCACGCTTGATGCCAAGGGTGATCTCTTCGCCGTGGCCAGCGCCGGCTCCATCCTGGCCCGCAAGGGGTATGAACGGGTAGCCGACAAGCCACTGCGCGACCTTGCCGAACAGCTTGCTTCCAGCCGCTTTGCCCAGCTGCAGAGCGAGAGCGCCAAGACGTTCTCCGGGCCGGTCCGCATCCGCAATG
>JBEGJL010000304.1:0-3093 GCA_041184605.1 Pseudomonadota bacterium | reverse complement strand
GTCTCACCCGTTTCGCCGGGCGTGCTTTGCGCACTTGGTGACGCGACAACCCGGATGCGGACCGAAACCGCTCGCTCGTTCTCGCGGCTGGCCAATACCACCCAGGCCGACGAGCTGATCGCGATCCTGGATGAAATGGCCGCGCAGACCCGGGCCGAGCTGCTGTCAGACGGGGTGCCAGAGGCTGACATCACCAGCGAATTCGAAGTTGACGTGCGCTATGCCGGTCAGGCCTTCGAAGTGCCGCTGACGATCACTGCCGAGGCGCTGCGCGCCGACGGCATCGCCGGAATTCTCAAGCGGTTTGATGAAGAGCATCACCGGCTCTTCACCTTCAACATGGATACGCCGCACGAAATCGTGAACCTACGCGCCGTCGCGCTGGGCAAGGCGCTGGACCTGCCGGCCGCGGAACTGCCCAAGGGCGATGGCAATCCGATCGCCGCCAAGATGCGCGACCACACCCTGTGGATGGATGGGCGCGAACAGGCCGCCGTGATCTATGACCGATCAAAGCTGCGCCAGGGCGATGTGATCCCTGGCCCGGCAATCGTGGTGGAAATGGATTCCACCACCCTGATCGAAAGCGGCTGTGTCGCCACCGTCGACGCTGTCGGCAACATCCTGATCAACCTGGCCTGAGGGGAGACGAGCCATGCCTGCAACCATCGTCGAAACCAATCCGACCCCATTCAAGTCGATCCCGATCGACCCGGTCACGCTCGACATCATTGAAAACGCGCTGCGCAATGCCCGCATCGAAATGGACGCCACCCTGGTGCGCACCGCCATGTCGCCGGGGATCCGCGAGCAGGGCGATGCCTTCCCGCTGATTGCCGACCATACCGGCAAAATGATCGTCGGCCAGTTCGGCAGCTTCATCGGCGGCTTCCTCAAGAGCTATGAGGGCACGCTGGAAGATGGCGACATGATCTTCCTGTCCGATCCCTATTCCTGCGGCGGCGCGATCAGCCACTCGAACGACTGGCTGGTGCTGCTTCCCGTGTTCAAGGACGGGCGCCTGCTGGCCTATACCGCCATGTTCGGCCACCAGAGCGACATTGGCGGCAAGGTCGTCGGCTCGATGCCGATCAACGCCCGCTCGATCTTCGAAGAAGGCGTCCGCATTCCGCCCGTCAAGATCTGGAAGAAGGGCGAATACAATGACGATCTGATGAGGCTGGTCATGCACCAGACCCGCAAGCCGGACTGGTGCCAGGCTGACCTCAACGCCCTGATCGCATCGTGCCGCGTCGCCTCACGCCGCGTGATCGAAATGGCCGAGCGGTTCGGCGATGACGTTTACGTCTCTGCCACGCAGGAACTGCTGGCCCGCAACCACCGCGCGATGCAGGCGCTGATCGGCATGGCGATTGCCGAAGAGCCGGTCAGCTTCGAGGACTACATTTGCGACGATGGCGTCGGCTATGGCCCCTACAAGATCAAGTGCACCATGTGGCGCGAGGACGGGAAGGTCGTACTCGATTTCGCGGGAACCGACCCGCAGTCGGCCGCCTCGATCAACTTCTTCCTGAACGAGAACATGTTCAAGATGTTCTTCGGGATCTACATGATCATGGTCTTCGATCCGCAGATCCTGTTCAACGACGGGTTCTATGACCTGATCGACGTCCGGATCCCCGAAGGCAGCCTGCTCAAGCCGAAGTTCCCCGCCGCCCTGTCGGGCCGCACCCACGCGCTCGGCCGGATCTTCGATATCCTGGGCGGCCTGCTCGGCCAGAAGACCCCGGAATTCCTCAACGCGGCCGGTTTCAGCTCTTCGCCGCACCTGTTCTATTCAGGGAACGATACGCGCCCGGGCAAGGGCGGTGAATGGTTCCAGCTGTTCCAGATCGGCTTCGGCGGCATTCCGGGTCGTCCGATGGGCGACGGGCCGGACGGCCACTCGCTTTGGCCGGGCTTCACCAATGTGCCGAACGAGTTCCTCGAACGCTACTTCCCGATGTTGATCGAACGCTATGAGACCGAACCGGATTCGGGCGGCGCCGGCCTGCATCGCGGCGGGCACGGCATTCACATGACCTACCGCTTCCTCAGCCCCGGCACGATCTCGATCCACGATGACCGCTGGTTCGTGCCGCCCTGGGGCGTCAACGGCGGCGAGCCTGGCAAGCGGGCCAGGAAGATCCTCGAAAAGGCCGATGGCACCAGTGTGATCGTTGGCAACAAGGTTGAGGATGTCGAGGTCGAAGTGGGTGACCAGCTGCACTTCATCACCTGGGGCGGCGGCGGCTGGGGTGACCCGCTGGAACGCGATCCGGCCCTGGTCGGACTGGAGATCGTCCAGGGACTGGTGACCCCGGAGGGTGCCAAGGCCTATGGCGTGATCGCCAATGCCAAGGGCGAGGTCGACACCGCCGCGACCGAGGCCCTGCGCGCCGAAATGCGCGCCAAGCGCAGCGAGCTGCCGCTGTTTGACTATGGTCCAGGGATCGAAGTGCTGCGCGCTAATTGCCAGGCGGAAACGGGGCTTCCTGCCCCGATCCAGCCGGTCTGGTCGCACCTCGAAGCAGCGGAGTAAACCGTGCCCCAAGACACTGGAAAGCCGAATACAGGTGCGTTGAAGGGGCTTCGCGTCGTTGAACTGGGCCAGCTGCTGGCTGGCCCGTTCTGCGGCCAGTTGCTGGGCGACATGGGCGCCGATGTGATCAAGGTTGAACAACCCGGCGCGGGTGATCCGTTTCGCGTCTGGGGCATGGGCGATGACAAGGTTGTCTGGGAAGTCCTTGCGCGCAACAAGCAATCGGTTTCCTGCAACCTCCGCGTGCCTGAGGGCCAGGCGCTGGTTCGCAGGCTGATCGCCAAGGCCGATGTCCTGATCGAGAACTTCAAGCCCGGCACGCTCGAAAAGTGGGGCCTGGGGCCCGATGTTCTGCACGCCGAAAATCCGGGTCTGATTATTGCCCGGATGTCAGGCTATGGCCAGACCGGACCCTATTCTGACCGCGCCGGGTTCGGCGGGATTGGCGAGGCGATGGGCGGATGGCGCTATATCGTCGGTGATCCCGATCGGCCGCCAGCGCGCATGGGCGTATCGATCGGCGATACACTTTGCGCGACCTATGGCTGCAT
>JBEGJL010000303.1:0-3313 GCA_041184605.1 Pseudomonadota bacterium | reverse complement strand
CCCAGCGAAAAATCTCTTGCGCGGCGGGTGCGACCAGCGCTGGATCGGCTTGCAATTTGGCGAATTCATCGGGGTTGCGGGCCAATTGCATCATGCCCACCCCAACGCTGGAACTGGTGGTATCGTGCCCCGCCGCTGCCAGCAGCATCCCATAGGACAGGGTGTCCATGTCCGATACCGGCGCGCCATCAATCGTGGCTGTGGCGATCACCGACATCAGATCGTCCTGCGGCGCTTGCCGCCGTTGCTGCACCACCCCGCCCAGATAGCCGAAAAACTCCATCGCCGTCGCCAGGCCGAAATCACCATTGGCGTTGCGATCAGGGTCGCTTGCCCCGAACAGTTCCTGGGTCAGCCGCAGCACCAGCGGTGCGTCGCTCTCGGGCAGACCAAGGATCGAGGTTATCATGATCAATGGATAGGGCACTGCGATCTCCTCGACGAAGTCGAAGGGCCCCAGCGGAGCCAGCCGCGCGATCTTGTCGACATATTCGCGGGCCAGCAGCTTCATCCGTTCCCGCAAGGTGTCGAGGAACCGGGAGTTGAACCAGGACTGGGTCAGCTGGCGGTGCTTGCGATGGTCGGGCTCGTCCATATCGAGCAGGGTCCGCACCGGCCCTGTCCGGCTGCCGAACTGGGCAATCGTGCGATCCTCGAACCAGGCCGGCAACAGGGTCAACCGCGGGGCGTTCAGCCAGACCTTGCTGTTCCGCTCGATCTCCATGATGTCCTTGTGACGCAACACAGCCCAGAATGGTCGATAGGGCTCTTGCTCGATCCACAGCACGTCACCCTGGGCGCGCATGGCGGCAAACCGTGCGGCAATCCCAGCCTCATCGGCATAGGCTTCGGGCGAAAAGGCATCGATCGTGCTGGTCGGGCGGGTCATTCGGCAATCCTTTCGATCGCGGGCAAGGCATATCGGCCATCAAGCGCTTCAGCGCGGGGCAGATAGAGCCGCATCACCACGTGGTAAGGTCCGGCGGGCACCGGCAACCAGTTCGTCCGGCCAGCAGCGGGCTGGCGCGCCGAAAGATAGAGCGACAGCCCGCCATCGCGATCCCGCCGCAAACCCTTGGTGCGATCGCCGATGGTATAGCGCCGCAGCGGATTGGGCACGAGCTGCGACGTGGCGCGATCATAGGCGGTTAGCGACCAAAAGGCATCGACCGGAGGCAGCGCGTCCTTGGCAAAACGGATCCGATAGGTCCGGCTGCCGTCCAGTCTTTCGCCATGGTCGTCGGTGATTGCCGCGGGATAGATCGATTCCTCCGGCGCATTGACATAACCCCCGCGGGCTACTTCGGCCCGCAGCAGGAAATCATCACCGGGATCGGCCATTGCGCCTGACCACATCCAGCCATTCTGAATGCGCGAGGGGCGGAAACCGCGCTGGGCCAGGATCTTTGGTCCCAGCCGCACTGCGCAGCCTAGGCCCAATGCTTCGGCAGGCTTGAGCGCGGCTGGGTCAAACTGTTGGCGCGGGCCGAAACCGGCCAGATCGAACTGCGCCATCAGCCCGGTCTCGCCCGGCTTGGCCGGCACCTGGCGCAGCGCGCGGTTCAGCAGCACAAAGTACTCCAGGCTGGCAAACGGTTGCAGCGGGTCCGCGGCGCTAACCGGCGCACCCGGCGCGCCCTGGATGCGGATTTTGGCTGCCAGTGCCTTGGCCAGAACCAGATCGGCCTCATCGGTCGCCAGGATGCGTCCCAGCATCCAGGCCGTGTCGGTGGGCAGGCGGAAGGCTTCGTAGCCTGCGGGCACGGTTCCGCCCGTCGGGCCGACCAGGGCGTACCGCCGCTCCGCCCCGCGGTTGGTGCGCGTGCCCAGGTGATAGGGGCGCCCATAAAGATCCATGAAGGCCAGGGTATAGTAGCGTGATCCGAACGCGGGCACATCCAGCAGCACGGGACCGTGTGAAAGGTCGATCCAGGCGTTCAGATAAAGTGTATCGGCATTGGCCGCACGCAGCTGGCCCTGGGTCTCTGGGGTCAGCAGATGGGGATAGACGGCCAGCGTATTGACCGGGGCAGCCACCGGTTGGTCGGGCGCAATCCGGTGCGTTTCATTGTGCTGCTGCTTAAGCAGGTCAACCAGCGGATAGCCATAGATGAAGCCCTGCAATCCTGTGGCATAGGCCAGCGCGGCAGCAGGTTCGCTCGCCAGCGCGGCGCACTGGGTTTCATCCGGCAGACCTGCGGCGGCAAGCGCCATGGCAAGCGACAGCATCTTCCCTCCAAACGCGTAATCTTATTGCGGTTGCTGATATGGTATTAGCTTTAGCGTTGCTCAGCAATTATGAATCGCGTAATCACAACTAAATTGGGCTACGCAATCATGTGGGCCGTTTGATCGGGTTGTTGCGTTTGGGGGGCTTTCCCGATGTCCAGTACGGTTCTGTTGGCACGATGGGCGAAGCGGTCGTGACGCTGGAGCAGCGACTTCAGCGGCTAGAGGATGATCGGGCGATCCGTGATCTGAAGGCGCGCTATCTGCGTGCCTGCGATACCAAGGATCCCGATGCCGTGCGCGATTGCCTGCTGCCGGTGGGGGCAGTGATTGCGTACGATGGCTTTCCCGCCTTTGCCGATCGAGAGGCCTTTGTCGCGGTCTATGCCCAATTGGGCTGCGCGCCCGGCATCTTCGATATCCACCACGGTGCCAATGGCGTAATCCATTTTGTGGGCGAAGATCGAGCGACCGGGCAATGGTCCTTGCTGTTCCACAACATCAATCTGACCAGTCGCACGGTGACGCAAATGGGGGTTGAATATGATGACCTCTATGTTCGGCAGGATGGCCGTTGGTGGATAGCCGAAACCCGCTCGCGTCGCCTGTCGTGCCTGATTCACGGCGTTGATGCGGCCGGGCAGCCGGTGGTCACCGTCATGGGCGATGCGCCCGAAACATTCGGATAGGGAGAACGGCCATGCGGTTTGCTGGCAAGCGAGTTTTGGTGACAGGCGCTGCATCGGGGATCGGCCGGGCAACCGCGCAACTGTTCGCGGCCGAAGGAGCTCAGGTGATCCTGGCCGATATCAATGCCGCTGGGCTGGCAGAAACGGCTGCCATGATTGGCCATGCGGCCACGGCCGTGCCCTATGATGCGGAAGATCATGCATCGTGTCGCGCCTTGATCGCCACAGCGGCAGAGGGCGGACTGGACGTGCTGTGCAATGTGGCCGGAATGCTCAAGTGGGGGCCGACCGAAGCCTATGCGGTTGAGGATTTTGAGCGAATTTTGCGGATCAATACCACCAGCGTTTTCGTGCTGAGCCAGGCCGCGCTGCCGCATCTGGTCCGGTCAAAGGGC
>JBEGJL010000302.1:0-4186 GCA_041184605.1 Pseudomonadota bacterium | reverse complement strand
AACTGGTCAATCCGGGGCATGAATTCGGTTACCGCCCGTTTCCGGATGAGCAGATGGCCGCCCTGCTGCCCTTGCTGGCGGAGATCGTCCAGCGACACGACATCCCCCGCGCCAACGTAGTGGCGCATTCTGATGTGGCCCCGGCGCGCAAGGAGGACCCGGGCGAGCTGTTCGACTGGGATCTGCTCGCGGCGCACCGCCTCGCGCTCAAGACTCCGCGGGTGACGATGCCATCGCCATTCGAAAACGACGGCGCGTTTTTCCTGGCGCTTGAGCGCTGGGGCTATGACATTTCCGACCAGGCGGCAGCGGTTCGCGCGTTTCAGCGCCGCTGGCGCCCGCACATCATCGACGGGCAGGTCGACGGCGAGTGTTCGGCGATCCTGTTTGCGCTGTTGTTGGATCGCGATGCTGGAAAGACGCGCTAGGCGCTCAGTCAGGCGGTGAGCGGCCGCGCGAGTGGAAAATGCAGGATTGCCGCAATCGGGGCAGCCGGATTGGCCACGCCGTTCGCAACATTATCCGCCAGAGCGACCAGGGCCCGCTCATGATCACCCATAAACTGGGCAATCCGGGCAGCCTCTGCATCTTCATCGGCTGAAACGAGAGTGGCCAGTTCCTCGTAACGCGGCAAGTAATTGGTCCGGACCGCCTCACCCAGAGCAATGAACCGCTCCTGCCAAGGGAGGGCGTTGATTTGCTCTGCCGCCGCCGCGCCACCGGCGCTGGTCCCATCTACATCGAGCAAGGGTAGGCCCAGCCGCGATAAGAGCGGCCGCATCAGTGCCTTGCCCTCAGTCTCCGCCTGCAGAAGCGATCCCAGCACATACCTCTGTTCGTTGTCTTCTGCTTTGGCTAGCATGATTTCAAAGGCAGCCTCGCCGGCGTGCTCGCCCAGGTAAACGTCAAGCAGGCAATCTCGAAACAGGGACGATACCATCGAAAACTCCCTCTCCATGCCAGAGAACTGAGATCCACAGCCTAACGGACCTTTGACCCGCGAAGAATAGGCGTAGTTACTATAATTGGCCGGTTTTTTGGCTTGGCTTGCGCCGGTTAGACCATTCCCTTAAACACCGCATCGCCAGGGGGCCGGGCAGCCGCGGGGTTCGCAAGAACCGCGAGGAAAGTCCGGGCTCCACGAAACAAGGGTGGCGGGTAATGCCCGCCGGACGACTGGCTTGCCGGGAAGTCCAGGGAAAGTGCCACAGAGAGCAGACCGCCTGACTTATCAGGTAAGGGTGAAAGGGTGCGGTAAGAGCGCACCGGGGGGCTGGTAACAGTCACCGCACGGCAAACCCCACCCGGAGCAAGACCGAATAGGGGCGGCGCGCCTTGCCGCAAGGCAGGGCAGGTCAGTTTCGGACCTGATCGCCCGGGTTGGTTGCTTGAGCCTTGTGGCGACACAAGGCCTAGAGGAATGGCTGCCAGCGCGGATACGGTCTCTTTTGGGATACCGTCCGCGCTACAGAACCCGGCTTACAGGCCCCCTGGCTTTTCGTTACCATCATGGCACCGTGGGCTTGCCGGAGAGGACTCTCGCCATATCATCCATCAATGTTGTGGTGGGATCGATTTGAAGGCAGTGCCTTGGCCTGCAAGATAAAGGCAAAGCGGCAGTGAAGGACGGACTATTGCGCGGCAAGCGCGTCATGGTGCTTGAGGACGAGCCGATCATTGCAATGCTGCTGGAAGAGCTGATCGAGACAGCCGGCGGCACAGCAAATTGCGTTTCCAGCTTGGATGCTGCCGCGGATCTACTCAAGCAGGGACTGCCGGATGTTGCAGTGCTTGATATCAACATCAATGACCGGGATAGCTTTGACCTCGCCCGACAACTTGCCGCTTTTGGTGTGCCGATCATTTTCGCTAGTGGCTACCGCAAGACAGTGATTCCGCCAGACATGGCGGATGCCCCAGTGGTGACAAAGCCATATAGTCTGGAAGATCTGGACCAGGCCTTTCGCGCTGCCTTCGGTCTGGCCAATCGCCAGTCCTAATTGCTGGCGGTGGCAGCCTCTGTATCCAGCAACTGCTGGACCTGCCGATAGAACGCCTCGCGCGCCTCGGGCTCGGGTCCCTTAGTGGCGCGGGTCCAGTCGGCATTGGAAGCAATCACCAATCGCCGCTTGGGATCGATGAAGATGCCCTGACCAAAAATGCCCTGCGCGGCGACTGCACCGTTGTCATAGGTCCACCACTGGAAGCCATAACCCTTGCCTGGTGTGCCGATGTCCTTCTGCTTGACGGTCGCCTGGGCGAACCAGTCGGCTGGCACGATCTGCTTGCCCCCGGCCTTGCCGCCGCCCAGCACGAACAGGCCAAAGCGGGCATAGTCACGCGTTGCTGCCTGCAGGCAGCAACCGGCGATTTCGTGCCCGGTCTTGCTCAGCAACCAGGTCGCGGGTGCTTCCATTCCCGCAGGCTGCCACACTTTTTCCTGGAGGTACTGCGCCAGCGGTTTCTTGGTGGCGGATGAAACGAGCACCCCGATCAGGTTGGTCTCACCCGTGTTGTAATGCCAAACCTCGCCCGGCGGGTGCGCGCGCGGCAGCTGGCGCATATAGCTGACCGTGGCATCCAGTCCGTCTTCCGGTTCGGCATTGTTGAACTTGGCGACGTCGGCGTTCGGGTCTTCGTAGTCCTCGTTCCACTTCACGCCGGAGCTCATGGTCAGCAGCTGGCGGATCGACACGTCATCATAGGCCGAACCTTTAAGGCCCGGGATGTATTGGCTGACCTTGTCGTCCAGGCTCTTGATGTAACCATCCTGGATGGCCGCTCCGACAAGGGTTGAGGTGAATGACTTGGCGACCGAGAAGCTGGTCCAGCGGCCTGCCGGGCCGAAGCCGAGGCCATACTTTTCGAACCGGATCTGGCCGTCTTGCAAGATCACGATCCCGGCCGCGCGTTGCTTCGCCAGATAGGCGTCTATGCCCGGGATCACGAGCGGTTTGCCTTGCGGCAGCGCCAGCGGCTTGGCCGAAGGCGCAATTTGATGGGCCTTTGCCAGGATCGGCAAGCGGTCCATAGCCCGGAAGGCGGCATCGCGCTGGCCCTGCGACCACATCAGGACATCGCGGTTGGTCGGCATGGCTGCCAGCAACCCGCGCGTCTCCTGATCAAGGCTGGCATACCAGCCGCCGCCCGCCAGCAGCACGGCGACAAACGCCCCAAGGGCAACAGTCCGCTTGCGCATTGTGATCTTCTCCCTGTTTTCCGGCGCACCATAACCGTGTCGGAAAAACAGGGAAGAGGGCTAGGCGCGGCCCACGCTGGAATAAGCAAAGCCTCTCGCCCGAACTTCGGCCGGATCATAGATATTGCGCAGGTCGACCAGCACTGGCGCCTTGGCCAAATCCTTGATCCGGTTGAAATCCAGCGCGCGAAAGGCATCCCACTCCGTGACGATGGCGATGGCATCCGCGTCCTTGATCGCGGCATAGGTATCGGGCTGCATTTCGACTTCGGGCATCAGCGGCTTGGCCACTTCCATGCCTTCGGGGTCATAGGCCGCGACCTGTACCCCGGCATCGATCAGCGCCTGAGCGATGGCAATCGCCGGACTGTCGCGCATATCGTCGGTGTTGGGCTTGAAGGTCAGGCCCAGCATGGCGACCTTTTTGCCGCGCGCTTCTTCAATGCCCCCAAGCGCTTCGATCACCTTGCGGCCCATCGCGCGCTTGCGGCTGTCATTGACCTTGACCACCGCCTCGACGATCCGGGTCGGCGCTTCATAATCCTCGGCCGTCTTGAGCAGGGCGAGCGTATCCTTGGGGAAGCACGATCCGCCATAGCCCGGGCCCGCATGGAGGAACTTAGAGCCAATGCGGCCGTCCATGCCGATCCCGCGGGCGACGTCCTGCACGTCGGCGCCAACCTTTTCGCACAGGTCGGCCATCTCGTTGATGAAGGTGATCTTGACTGCCAAAAACGCATTGGCAGCATATTTGATCAATTCAGACGACCGGCGGCTGGTAAACAGCAGCGGCGCCTTGTTCAGGAACAGCGGGCGATAGACCTCGGTCATGACCTGGCAGGCCCAGTCATCCTCAGTGCCGACCACGATCCGGTCAGGTCGCTTGAAATCGCCGATCGCGGCGCCTTCGCGGAGGAATTCGGGATTTGAAGCGACAGCGAAACGGACCGGCAGGTTGGCTTCCTTGAGGATGCGCTCAACTTCATC
>JBEGJL010000301.1:0-3417 GCA_041184605.1 Pseudomonadota bacterium | reverse complement strand
GGCTGATATTGCCCTGGAAGGCGGCAATGCCGGGGCGCTCGGCCAGCAGGGTGCCCAGTTCGGCCACGCCCAGGTCCACCGCGATATGCTGGGACAACAGCACCGGGTCGATGCCCAGATCGATGTCTTCGGGCACCCGGTTCGAGGCATGGTCGGAGACCACCAGGATGCCGCCAAAGCGCGGCGTGCCAAGCAGGCGATAGGCTTCGTGTTCGCTCACCGCAGCGCCCCGGCAAGGGTCCACCAGTCCGTCGGCATCGCCGCCTGCGCGGCCTCGCGCTGGGCTGCGTCATCATAGAGGGCAAAACAGGTTGCGCCGGAACCCGACATGCGGGCCAGCACCGGATCAGTCGCTCGGAGCGCCGTCAGCACATCACCGATAGGGGGACATAGAGTAAGCGCGGGGGCCTCCAGATCATTGCGCCCCTCCAGCATGATGGTGCGCAGATCGCCCTCGGGCATTGGCCCACGATCCATCCCGTCCCAGGCCTTGAACACCGGCCCGGTGCTGAGCGGGACGCGCGGGTTGACCAGCAGGCAGGCCATGCCCGCCAGGTCGTTAGGCACTTCGATCAGTTCGGTTCCGGTGCCGCGCCCGATGCAGGTGCGCGAGAGGACACAGGCCGGAACGTCGGCACCCAGCCTGGCAGCCCTTGCTTGCCAATCATCGGGCAGCCCCTCGCTGCGCTCGACCAGCCGGAACAGTGCCCCGGCATCGGCTGAGCCGCCGCCCAGACCCGCCGCGACCGGCAGGTTCTTTTCCAGCGACACCGCCCAGCCCTGCTGGCGTGGCAGGGCGGAGAGCGCCTGCATCACGATATTATCGAACGGATTGTTGAGCGTGCCGGCAAATTCGCCCAGCACCCGCAGGCTGTCGCGCCCGGCTGGCGCTATGCTCAGCCGGTCACCCGCGTCGACGAAGGCGAACAGCGTTTCCAACTCATGATAGCCATCCTCGCGCCGCCGCCGGACGTGCAGCGCGAGGTTGATCTTGGCAAAGGCGGTTTCGATCATGATTCCTCCCCGTTGCGGGCAGGCAGATCACATATTCGGATAATTCGGTCCGCCGCCGCCTTCGGGCGTGACCCAGTTGATGTTCTGGGTCTTGTCCTTGATATCGCAGGTCTTGCAGTGGACGCAGTTCTGGGCGTTGATCTGCAAGCGCGGATTGCCATCCTCAACGCCGAGAAATTCGTAAACGCCCGCCGGGCAATACCGCGCCTCAGGCCCGGCATAGAGCTTGAGGTTGACCTCAACCGGAACCGCCGGATCCTTCAGCTGTAGGTGGCAGGGCTGGTCTTCCTCGTGATTGGTGAAGGACAGCGCCACGCTGGACAGGCGATCGAAACTGATCACGCCATCGGGCTTGGGATAGTCGATCGGCTTGTAGAGGTCGGCCCGCTCGGTCGCCTCGCAATCGCGGTGGTGGCCCATGACCGGCAAGATCGGCAGCTTCAGATAACGCAGCCACATGTCGAGGCCCGCAAAGACCGTGCCGATATCGCCGCCGAACTTGGCGACCATCGGTTCGGCGTTCTGGACCAGCTTCAGTTCCTTGGCGATCCAGCTTTCGCGCACGGCGGCATCGTATTCGGCCATCGAATCGTGTTCACGGCCCGCGGCAATCGCGGCGGCGGCGGCCTCGGCGGCGAGCATCCCGCTCTTCATCGCGGTGTGGCTGCCCTTGATGCGCGGCACGTTGACGAAGCCGGCCGAGCAGCCGATCAGCACGCCGCCCGGGAAATCGAGCTTAGGCACTGACTGCCAGCCCCCTTCGTTGATCGCGCGCGCGCCATAGGAAACGCGGCGGCCGCCCTCCAGGATCGCGCGGATTTCCGGGTGCTGCTTCCAGCGCTGGAATTCCTCAAACGGGTAGACGTAGGGATTCTTGTAATCGAGCGCGGTGACGAAACCGAGCGCGACCTGGTTGTTGGCCTGATGATAGAGGAAGCCGCCGCCCCAGCTTTCGCTTTCGGTCAGCGGCCAGCCCTGGGTGTGGAGCACGCGGCCTGGCACGTGCTTGGCCGGATCAATATCCCACAGTTCCTTGATACCGATGCCGTAAACCTGCGGTTCGCAGTTGGCTTCAAGATCGAACTGCGCCTTGAGCGTCTTGGTCAGGTGCCCGCGCGCACCTTCGGCGAAGAAGGTGTATTTGGCGTGCAGTTCCATCCCGGCCTGGTAATCGCCCTTGTGGCTGCCGTCCTTGGCCACGCCCATGTCCTGGGTGGCGACACCCTTGACCGAGCCATCTTCGTTATAAAGGACTTCGGCGGCCGGGAAGCCGGGGAAAATTTCCACGCCCAGCTCTTCGGCCTTGCCCGCCAGCCAGCGGCACAGGTTACCCAGCGAACCGGTGTAGTTGCCCTTGTTCGACATGAACGGCGGCATCGGCCAGTGCGGCACGTCGAACTTTCCGTTCTTGCTCAGCACCCAGTGCCAGTTGTCGGTCACCGGGGTTTCCGCCATCGGGCAACCATCTTCGCGCCAGTTGGGCAGCAGTTCATCCAGCGCCTTGGGATCGACCACCGCGCCCGAGAGGATGTGCGCGCCAACTTCGCTGCCCTTTTCCAGGATACAGACCGAAAGCTCAGGATTTACCTGCTTCAGCCGGATCGCCGCCCCGAGGCCGGCCGGGCCGCCGCCAACGATGACGACGTCATAGGGCATGGATTCGCGTTCGCTCATGGTCCACCTGTTCGGGTTAATCGTTGGGTTAAGCCTTGAAAGCTGGCTTGCGGCAGGTCAAGACCGCAATTGTGAGCAATCCCGCACAAACTGACCCGGCCATCGATCCCGCCTCCGCCCTTGCCGCCGTGCTTGACTGGTGGCGTGAAGCGGGCGTTGACCATGCCTTTTCCGATGATCCGCGCACCTGGCGGACGGAACCTGCTGCCGCCGAACCGGTGCAAGACCGCCGCGAGCCACCGCGTCCCGCGCCATCCGCTCCGGCTGCCAAGCCGCAGGTGGTGGAACGACTCGCGGGCCTCGATACCCTGCCGGCGACGCTTCAGGCGTTCCAGCAATGGTGGCTGAGCGAACCTTCGCTGGATGGCGGCCATGTTGCCGGCCGCGTGGCGCCGCGCGGTGTCGAAGGTGCAGCACTGATGGTGCTGGTCGATCATCCTGAGGCCGAGGACAGCGAAGTGCTGCTGTCCGGACCGCAGGGGCGGCTGCTGCAAGCTATGTTCACGGCCATGGGGATTGGACCGGAGAGCGCTTATATCGCTGCCTGTCTGCCCCGGCACATGCCCCTGCCCGACTGGGCCAGCCTGGATGCAGCGGGCCTTGGCGAAGTGGTGCGCCACCATATCGCACTGGCCCGGCCGCAGCGGCTGCTGGTGTTCGGACGGCACATCTCGCCGCTGCTTGGCCACGATCCAACGAAAAGCGCTGAACCTTTGCATCATTTTAACC
>JBEGJL010000300.1:0-2590 GCA_041184605.1 Pseudomonadota bacterium | reverse complement strand
CAGACGAGGCGGTCCATCGGCCGGCCGGCGGAAAGGTCTTCCAGCACGTCCTCGATCGCGCGTTCCTGATCTTCGGTTTCGGCCCAGGGGAAGCGATCGGTAAACTGGCCATAGCTAGCTTGCTCTGGTGCCAACACCGGAGCCTGACGCAAGGCGCGTTGGGCCGCGGTGCGCAACAATTCATGCGCAATCTCGCGGATGCGTTCCTTCAGCCGCGCCTTGCGCCGTTGCCAGCCTTCACCGCCGAGCCGATCAAGCGCGACCAGTTCGCTGTCGCTGCCATAGCGGCTAAGGACATCGATATTCTCGACCGGGATGTAGAGCTTGTCGCCCCCGGCATAGGTCAGCATCACGCAATCGTGCGGCGACTGACCGACCGGGATCGACTGCAATCCTTCATAGCGGCCGATGCCGTGATCCATGTGGACCACCAGGTCACCCGGGGTCAGCGCGGCAAGTTCAGCCAGGAAAGCATCAGCGCTCTTCTTGCGCTTCTTGCGGCGGACGAGCCGGTCACCCAGCAGGTCTTGTTCGGTAATCAGTTCAAGGCCGGCGTTGGAGAAGCCATTGTCAAGCGGCAGGACCAGCGCAACCGGCACCCCCTTTGCCGCGAGGCCAAGGGCCTCTTGCCAGGTTTCGGCCTCGACCGGAGCGGGCTTGACCGCTTCCCCCAAGATCGCGGCGATACGCGCGCGGCTGCCGGCGGAGTAGCAGGCGATGATCGCCTTGCGGCCCTGCGCCGCCTGTCCATTGAGGTAACGCGCGGCGGCCTCGTAGACGTTATCGCCCCGCGCACGTTCTGGTGCGAAATCGCGGCCGGAGCTGAAGCCGAAGTCGACAACAGATCCGCTGTCGGGCTGACTGAAAATATCAGCGCGGTGGATGGGATGGCCAGATTGCTGCGCCGCCAGCTCTTCCTTGGTTGGATATAGCGCATCGGGCTTTAGCGGCCGATAGGAACCGGCTGCCTTGCCCGCGGTATCGGTTCTGGCCGCGAAGTAATCAGCAATGTCACCCAGCCGCTCATCCGCTGCGCCCTGGGCCGCGCTGTCGATCACGATGAGGTCATCGTCACCTAGGTGGTCGAACAGGGTGACCATCCGGTCTTCGAACAACGGCAGCCAATGCTCCATGCCGGCCAGCCTGCGCCCGTCGCTGACCGCCTGGTAGAGCGGATCACTGGTGGCATTGGCCCCGAACAGCTCGCGATAGCGGGTGCGGAAGCGCTTGACGCTCTCATCATCGAGCAAGGCCTCGCTGGCAGGCAGCAGAAGGTGCTGCTCACGCGTGCCGATCGACCTTTGGGTATTGGGATCGAACAGCCGCAGCGTTTCCAGCTCATCACCAAAGAAATCGAGTCGCAGGCCGACTTCGAGGCCCGAGGGGAAAATATCGAAGATCGAACCCCGGACGGCGTATTCACCAGCATCGACCACCGTGTCTGTGCGGCTGTAGCCCTGCCGTTGCAGCAGGCCGATCAGACTTTCGCGGCCGATCTCCATCCCCGGCTTGAGTAGCCTAACTGATTCGCGAATGCGGAACGGGGTGAGCACGCGTTGCAGCACCGCGTTGATCGTGGTGACCAGCAGCTGGGGCCCCTCACGCTTGCCTTGCAGGCGATAAAGCGCGGCCAGGCGGCGTGCGCTAACCGACAGCGCGGGACTGGCGCGGTCGTAGGGCAGGCAGTCCCAACCGGGGAAGGTGATGACATCTAGCTCTGGTGCGAAGAACGTTGCGGTATCGGCCACGGCCTGTATGGCGGCCTCATCCGGCGCGATGAACACGGCGCGACCTTTTGCGGCCCGGGCCAAGTCAGCCAGCACCAGAGGCTGCGCGCCGCGCGCCAGACCAGCGAGGGTAAGCGGCGTGTTCGCCGAGAGGATCTTGTTCAGGTCAGCCATGATGCGCGCAACAACAATTGCCCCGCGGGCCATTTTGGGGCCAGCGGGGTGGGAATCGGTAAGGTGGCCTTAGCGCGGGATCAGCGCTGTGTCAGCGCGGGATTTCGACGTAGTCGAGCTTGCGGAAGGCATCCATCAGCGCGCCGCGGTATTCTTCGGGCACGTCCAGCGTGCCGAGGGCCCAGCCCATGATGTCGACATCTTCCTCATCAAGCAGGGCTTCAAACCAGACGATCTCGGCCTCGCCCCATTCGCCATGATAGCGATCGAAAAAACCGCCGATCATGTAATCGGCCTCACGCGTGCCGCGGTGCCAGGCGCGAAATTTCAGGCGGCGAAGGCGGTCGGAAAGATCCATATCCCCGCGGTTAAGTCAGCGCGCGCTTGGAAGCAAGCGTCGGTGCTGGCTATAGGGACCCATGCGCCCGGATCGGCTCAACCCTCTGTTTGTCGCTGCCGATAGCCTGAAAGGCGTCGGCCCCGGCCTGGCGCGCCCGCTGGAGAAACTGGGACTGACGCGGGTGAAGGACTTTGCCTATCACCTGCCCGATCGCTTCGTGCAGCGCCGTGCAGTCGCGAACCTTGACGAGGCCAGCGTCGGTGAGCAGATCGTCATCGCGCTGACCCCCGTTGAACACCGCAGTTCCTCTGGCCGCGGGCCGTTCCGGGTGCTTGCCCAAGACGCGATC
>JBEGJL010000299.1:0-2661 GCA_041184605.1 Pseudomonadota bacterium | reverse complement strand
GCGCTGGAGCGTGCCTTCGATGTAGTGGCGGCGGCGACCGGCAAATACCACGCTCTGGTATTCCAGGCCGGTCGTGGTTCGTCGGTCGATCCCGCGTTCGATCCCAACCCCCCAGCGCCATCCGGTGTTCGGGTCGCTGAAGGTTTTGGACAGGTCAATCAGGTCGCGCCCGGCATCGACCAGGCCGGCCCAGTACCAGGTCTTGCCCACCGGGAGGCTCTCGATGCCGATCGGCGCACTGCTGCGTTCGCGCTTGATCTGGCCTTGCGGTCCATAGAGCACGACTTCGAAGTCATTTTCGCCCCACAGCAACTCGATATCGTCGAACCGATAGCGTCCATCGCCGCGATCGGCCTGATAGGCACGCAATTCGCCATTGCGATAGAGTTCGGCATCCCAGCCCGCCGGCAGGCTGCCGCTGAGTGCGGTTACCCCAAAGCGGCCCGGGCGGTTGAGCGGGCGGTTTGAAAGGAACGCGCCGCGGCCATAGCCGGCCTGCGCAGTCAACGCGCCGCGCAAGGATTCGACATCGCCCAGCGCAACCTGCGTGGCCTTAAGCGGCCCCAGCAGCTCGGCCGAAGGATCGTTGCGGAACAGCTTGAACCTGAGCGAGCCCAGCCCTGCGTCGGTTGTCCCGGCAAGGCGGGCCGAATAGCTGAGGCCCAGCACTTCGCCCGCGCCCAGCGCTTCAAACTGGCCGTGCAAACCCGCATTGCGGGTCCACTGGCCCTGGATCTGCACGTCAATCGCCGGGCTGCGCCAGGACCGGTAGGGCGTCTGCGCCTGCGGCAGCTTGCTCAGGTCAAATTCGGCGAAATTGGGCTTGCGAAGTCGCGCGGCGCGACTCTTGCGCTCGATCGCCTCAAGGAACGGCAGCTTGCGATCGGATTCCAGCACCACTGCCAGGCTCGACAGGTCGGCCCGGAACCGCACTCCCATCCAGTTCGACAGCGCCTTCACATCGACGCACCAGCCTTCCGGCGTATCGCGGATTGCATCGGGTGCGATCGCGCGGTTTTCGTTCACGTTTTGTACCGTGTTGGAATCGCGATCGAGAACGAAGTGCTGATCCTCCGCGAACAGCCAGCCGGTTGCGCGGCGCGACTTTTTGTCGAGGCGCAGAGGCAGATCGAGTGCCTGGATCAGGTCGGCCAGGTCCACACAGACACCGGCGTCGGTCTGGTAGCCGCGCAGGGGTTCGCCCAGGCGATAGGGCCCGCTGCGCAATTCAAGCAGAAGTGCATCGTCATCGTTGGCAGACCAATCCTGGGCATGCGCGGGGACACCGGCAACCACAACGCCAAATGCCGCCCCGATTAGGGCGGCCCAATGGCGCAGTGATGGCAAGAGGCCCCGCGTCATGACGTCAGCTTTCGCAACGCTCCGCGGTCAGTGCACAGTCGTCGTGATGTCAGCGATCAGCTGGCCACCGTTTTCCGGCAATTCGCGATATTCGATGCGGATCGGACCGGTCAGCTTGCTGACCTGCGCTGCCGTGAGCGGGATGCGGATGGTACGGCGTTCAATCTCGGGGTAAATGGCAACCCCCTTGATGGCGAAGACCTCCTCGCCGCCGCGCTTCCCGACAATCTCGCCATAAACCGATCGGTGACCGGTGCGGCGCATATCAAGGTCAAGCCACTTGCTGGTGGCATTGCCGCCCAGGCGGGGGTTGGCGATGGTTGCCCCGGCCTCAAGCCGCCCCTTGCGGATAAACACCGGGATTGTGATGCCATAAACCGGGGTGAGCCGGATCGCCAGCTGGCCCGCAGCCACCTGCTCTTGCGCGGCCTCGGGCGAAAGCGCCGGCGGAACGGCGCGGAAGCTCATGTGGACACGATACTCGCCATCAGGCAGGTCTGGCGCCGGGCGCGCAGTCAGCCGAATTGCCTGAGGCTGTCCCGGCAACAGCGTGATCCGCTTGGGCGCATAGCGCAGCATCTCGAGCGCGGCCTTTTCGGTGGCATTGGCCTCGGCCTCTGTCACGTCGGCAAAATCGCCACTCGCTTCCATCCGCCGCAGCTCAACCCCGATGCGATAGGTAGCCGCCTGGTTGCCGATATTGCTCAGCACGACTTCGGCATTGCCGGCGCCGTTGATGATTACCCGGGTCGGGGCGACGAGAAGGTCACCTTGTGCCAGGGCTGGCCTGGCGCCGATCAGGGCGAGAGCCGCACCCAGGCCGAAAGCCATGGTGCGGAACGGGACGGTGAACTGCATAGGGTGCGACCTCTGGCAGATGTAAATCCAGCCGAGATCTTGCGAGACGACCCACGGCTTATGCGTAAGTCATAGGCAAACAGGGTTAATTTCCGGCTAACCACCTTGAACCCTGAAAAGACAAGGGCCGCACCCGCGCCATGCGGATGCGGCCCAATTGCCTGAAGCCACCCTGAGGCGGCCAGGTCGGCTCTTACTGGTATTCGACCGAGACGGCGAAGGTGCCGTTGTAGACCCCGGCCACCTGGCCCGAGCCGACGGTCAGCGTGCCGCCGACCGAGAAGTTGGCCGAGCCGGTGCCGCCGAGTTGGAAAGCACCCGCCGGATTGGCGTTGAAGCCACCGATCGACATCGTTTCAGTGCCGCCCGAGCGGGTCAGCGTGGCCGAAGTCGGCAGGGTCAGAACGACATTGGCATTCGGCGTGCCGGTAACGGTGAAGC
>JBEGJL010000298.1:0-5763 GCA_041184605.1 Pseudomonadota bacterium | reverse complement strand
TGGTCTTGCGGTGGCCCAGCTGGCGGCCGCCTTGTCAGAAGGCGTTGGGCTGGTCCTGCTGGTTCCCTTGCTTGGTGCCCTGGCTGACCAAGGCGGAGCGGCGGGCGGACCAGTTGCCGCCCGGCTTGCAAGACTTGAGCTAGGCCATAATCTGGCACTCTTGCTGGCGCTGTTCGTGCTCCTTGTGACGCTGCGCGCCGGTCTGGTGCAAATGCGCAACCGTCTCGCTCTGACGCTTGAACTGGCGCTGGTAGACCAGCTGCGGCGGCGAGCCTGGCGGGCACTGCTGGTAGCCAACTGGCGGACGCTGCAAGGGCTGCGGCGCTCCGATCTGGTCAGCCTGCTGATCACCAATCTTGATCGGGTAGGGCAAGGCATCAATCAGCTGCTGCTGGCTACGACTACGCTTGCAACCTTGCTTGCGCTGGGCCTTGCCGCCTTCGTGATTGCACCTGTGCTTGCATTCGGCGGCCTACTCGCTGGGGCACTGGTCCTGTTGGCTTATCGCCGCTTGCGACGACAGGCTGGTGGGTTGGGCGAGGCGCTTGGCAAGGTCTGGGACCGGGTCCACGGCCAGCTTGGCCAAGCCCTTGCTGCACTTCGCTCCATCAAGATTCTAGCACGCGAGGCCGAGGCCGAAACAATGGTCATGAACGGCTTTGCCGAGCTTGGCGCAGCGCGAGAAACTTACTTGCGCGGCCAGGGCCTTGGCCAGCTGCTGCTGCAGGCAGGTGGAGCCTTCACGCTCGCTGTGCTGGTCTGGCTGGCACTGGAACAGTGGCATCTTGCGGCCGCGACCGTGCTTCCGCTTGTCGCGCTGTTCGTGCGGGCGGTGCCTTTGCTCGGCCAGGTGCAAGAGGCCTGGCAGCAATGGCACCATGCTCGCCCGGCGCTGGCTGCGGCGGAGCAATTGATTGCGCAGATGGACCAGTCCCGCGAAGTGGCGCTCGAACCTTCCCAGTTGCCTCGCCTGACCCGCGAGATTGCCTTAAACAGGGTTAGCCTTTGTTATGATTCTCAGTCTGCGCCAGCCCTGACAGACCTCTCGTTGACGATCCCGGCACGCCAGATCACAGCCCTGACCGGCCCGTCCGGGTCGGGCAAGAGCACTATCGCGGACCTGCTGGCCGGGTTGCTGGCGCCCGATCGGGGCACGATCACCATCGACGGCCAAACGCTTGACGAATGCCTCCATCGGGCCTGGCGCTCACAGGTAGCCTATATTGATCAGGACCCACTGCTGCTGGCGGCAACGCTGCGCGATAATTTGCGCTGGGCCTCGCCCGGAGCCGACGATGCCCGCTTGTGGCAGGCGCTTGAGCAAGCCGCTGCGGCGGTCTTCGTGCGTAGCCTGCCCCAGGGGCTCGACACACCGCTCGGCGAAGGCGGGCGGCAGATATCCGGGGGTGAGCGGCAACGATTGACGCTGGCGCGCGCCTTGCTGCGCGATCCTCAATTACTGATCCTGGACGAGGCGACCTCGGCGCTTGATGCCGAAAACGAGGCGGCGATTGCGGCTGCCCTCGAACGTTTGCGAGGGCGAATGACTATCGTAATGATAGCGCACCGTGGGGCGCTGCTCGATCTGGCCGACCGAGAGATCCGGCTTGAAGCCGGCAGACTGTTGACGAATCCGGGGGGCTGACCCAATTGTCGCCCAATTCACCGGCTATTCACCCGGCGAATCATAAATGGGGGCATTCACTGGCAGCCCAGGCACCGCGTTGGGTGCCAGGTCATGCTGGGCTCTCCCCCAAATACAGGATGACGAAGCGATGACCCAGCCCCGACGTATCCGCGCCGCGGCCCTCGCAATTGCTGCCCTGGTCGCGACTGCCACGGGCTCAGTCCCAACCGCGGCTAGTGCCCCGGGTGCAGCGCCTGCCGGCTGTACCGGTCCGGCTAGTGGCACCTGGCTTAACATCGTTGCCGACGGGGTGCGAAACGGCAACGGCGTAATCGCCATCACGCTATATGCTGACAACCCATCGAAGTTCCTGATCAAGCATGGCTCGCTGTACGTTGGCAGGGTCGATGCGACTGTGGGGACGACGCGCGGTTGTATCTTTGTGCCCAAGCCCGGGGTCTATGCCGTGGCGCTATACCATGATGAGAATGGCGACGGGCGATTTGATCGTACCGGGTTGGGGTTCCCGGCTGAAGGTTTTGGCTTCTCCAACAACCCAGCCACTTTGGCAGGCCTGCCACAGTTCCGTTCAGTCAGGCTCAGCGTACCGAAATCAGGCCTCACCAGCCGGATTCAGATGAAGTATCCCTAGACCGCAGCGTAAATGTCGGTGAGCTCGCGTGGCGCCTGCGCTTCGGCAAGTTCGAAGGCACGAGGATCGTCAACGTCAAGCCACCAGGCCGTGCCGATATCCATGGTGGCCGCCCGGCCTGCATCTGCCAGCCGCTGCATGCCTTCCGAGAGGCTTCCGGCCTTACCTTCCGCAATTGCGGCTCGGATCGCTTCGGTCAGTTCGGGCGTGGCGAGGAAGGCCCCGCAATCAACTGCGTCGTACGCGGGGATCGTTTTGCCAATTGCCCGAATGAAGCCGCGTTGGTCTAGCTTGACCCAGGTCGCGTCATCAGGATCGACCAGCGGATTGTCGCAGCGGTAATCCACCGCCAGCGTCACCCCTCGGTCAGCCGCGTGCTGCTTGGCCAGTGTGGACAGGATCGGGGCTGAAAAGATGTGGTCCGACATCATCAGCAGGTAATTGCCCTGAATGACCTCGGCCCCGGCAATCACCGACCAGCCATTAGGCTTGGACCAGTCCTCGACCCGTTGGGCAACGACAGGGATGCCTGCTCGTTCAGCCAGCGCCGGCAGTGCCGCCTCGATGCGGTGCGCCTCATGGCCGGTGACCACGACGACCCGCTTGACCCCGGCGGCCTTGGCCTGCCGAGCCCCAAGTTCAAGCAAGGGTATGCCGGCGATCGGCGTGAGAGGCTTTGAATCCGACACGTCGCGCAGACGGCTGCCGAACCCGGCGGCGATGATCAGGGCATCCATTCGGGCTTCCTCAAACAGAAACGGCGCCGGGGTTAGCCGGCGCCGCTCCTTGAACCATTGGGTTCGACTTACTCGGCAGCGATGGCTGCGTCAGCGATGTATTCCTCAACCATCTGGGCGGCGAGGTCATCGTTGAACTGCTGCGGCGGGTGCTTGCAGAAGTAGGCCGAGGCACCGAGCACGGCGCCGCCTTCACCGCGGTCCAGCGCCAGCTTGGCGCAGCGGATCGCGTCCATGACGCAAGCGGCCGAGTTCGGGCTGTCTTCCACCGAGAGGCGGAGTTCCAGTTCCATCGGGACGTTGCCCCACTGCAGGCCTTCAAGGCGCAGGAAGCACAGCTTGTTGTCCTTCTGCCACGGAACATAGTCCGACGGGCCGACGTGGATGTTCTCGTCTTCCAGGCGCTGGGCCAGCATGGCCTGAACGGCTTCGGTCTTCGATTCCTTCTTCGAACCGAGGCGCTGACGGTCCAGCATGTTCATGAAGTCGGTGTTGCCGCCGGTGTTGAGCTGGTAGGTGCGCTCAACCGTCACGCCGCGGGCGGCGAACAGGCTGGAGAGAACGCGGTGAACGATCGTCGCGCCGACCTGGGCCTTGATGTCGTCACCCACGATTGGAATGTTCTTGGCGCGGAACTTGGCTTCCCATTCCGGGTTGCTGGCGATGAACACCGGCATGCAGTTCACGACGGCCACGCCAGCTTCCAGCGCGCAGTTCATGTAGAACTCGGTCGCGGCCTGCGAGCCGACCGGCAGGAAGTTGATCAGGACTTCGGCACCCGAATCCTTGATCGCCTGAACGATGCGGGCCTGGTCAGCCTCTGCTTCGTTGGCAACGATGAAGCCCTTTTCACCAACGGTGGTCATGTGCGGGGCAACGCCATCCGAGACCTTACCCATGATGACCTTGGCGCCCGTTGCCGGCACATCGGCCTGGAACACGGCGGTGTTGTTCGGCTTGGCGAAGATCGCTTCGGCGATATCCTTGCCGACCTTGCGGGCATCGACATCGACGCCGAGCACGAAATCGACGTCCCCTGCGCCATAGCCACCGATCTTGTCGTGGATCAGGCCCTGCGAGGAGTTGTTCTGACGATAGTAGGTAACCCCCTGGACCAGCGAGCTGGCGCAGTTGCCAACACCGATAATGGCGACCTTGATCGGCTTCATTAGGTTTTTATCCTTCTCGAACGGCGCAGCGCGGCCCAACCGGGCCGCGCAAAAGTGAAGTCGCGCGCCAAAAGCAAGAAGTTTGGCGCAGGTCAAGCCGAATAGGTAGATTGCACGGTCTGCCGTTGCGACCGCGACCATCCACTATCCGGTCCGAATTCGACGATTTCCTGATGGAATTTCGCCAAATCTGGATACGGCGCCTGCGCAATGCAGGCTTACAAGCATAGCACCATTCTTGCGCGTGGCAAATCCGCCGTCAGCCCCTTGTGATGCATGCGGCCGCACCGCTAAGGGGAGCGTGGGTCAAAGACATGGAATGCAGGGCAGGGTTGGCAGTGGAACAAGCCATGGCGGTCGGGAAACAAGGCAAGTTGGCGCGGCCCGAGCGCCCGCGTGAGCTGCAGGATCCGCTCAATCACTACCTCTACCACCCGCTTGCCTGGCAACTGGCGCGCGGCCTGGCCCTTACTCCGATCACCCCCAACATGGTTTCGGTGTTCGGCGGGATGATGGTGGTGGCCGCGGGCATCGTTTATGCCAATCTCTCCTGGCCGGTCGGCGCGGCGCTCGGCATGGCGCTGCACATGGGCTGGCACGTGGTCGATGGTGCCGATGGCGATCTGGCAAGGATGACCGGTCGATCCAGCCCGATTGGAGAGATGGTCGATGGCATCTGCGACTATGCCAGCCATATCGTGCTCTATCTGATCCTAGGCTGGTTGCTGTCCCATCAGGCCGGCATTTTCAATGGCGGCAATGGCTGGATCCTGCTGGTCATCGCCGGGATCAGCCACGCGATCCAATCTAACCATGTTGAAGTCCAGCGCCGCCAGTACCAGTGGTGGGTCTATGGCACGCCCTGGTTGCGACACAGCCATGACAAGTCGGATTCGGCGACAGCCAAGAGCCCCTTCGGAGTCTTCGTATCGGCCTACCTCAATGCGGCCAGCGGGATGACCCCCCACGCGCTGCGCATCGATGCGGCGGTCGATGCGGCGAAGGGCGATCCCGAGCGTTTGGCAGATATCGCAGCCGCCGTTCGTTCCGAGGCGCCTCCGCTGTTGGCCGTCTGCAAGGTCTTGGGGCCGAACCCGCGGGCGATCGTGCTGGGTCTGTCGATGTTTGCTGGAACCCCACTCTATTACCTGATCTACCAGGCGGTGGTGCTCAATGGGCTGCTGGTCCTTTCCGTACTGATGCACAATGCCGCGGCGCGGCGCATCGCGGCGAAGATCGGGGCCTAGACGCGCAGCGTGGGGCGGCTATCATCCGCCCATGCTCCACAGTCACCTGCTAGAAGCCGCTCGCGCGATCTCGGATGAGGTCGTGGCGCTGCGCCGTGCCATCCATGCCGAGCCTGAGCTGGGCCTCCACACCCCCCGGACCCGCGACAAAGTGCGCGCCGCGCTGGCCGACCTGCCACTCACCTGGCGCGAAGGTCCATCAACGACCGGTATGATCGCAACCCTTGCCGGCGGTGCCGGCCCCGGCCGCCATGTCCTGCTGCGCGGCGACATGGATGCCTTGCCCATGCCTGAAGAGACCGGGCTGCCTTTTTCCTCGCGGGTCCAGGGG
>JBEGJL010000297.1:0-6429 GCA_041184605.1 Pseudomonadota bacterium | reverse complement strand
GGCCTGCAGCGTAGCAATGGCCGGGGCGATGTCTGCCGTGTCCTCATGGCCCATCCGGCCATCTTCACCGGCATGCGGGTTCAGCGCCGCAATGGCGAGGCGGGGGCGTTCGATGCCGAAGTCCCCGGCGAGGGCGCGCGCCACGATCTGGGCCTTGCGCAGGATCAGGTCGGCGGTGATCAGGCCTGGTACGGCCGAAAGCGCAACATGAACGGTCAGCGGCACGGTCCGCAGGGTGGGCCCGGCCAGCATCATCACGGCATCGTCAGCCGCAATACCACAGGCGGCGGCGACAAATTCGGTCTGCCCCGGATGAGTAAAGCCCACTTCGGCCAGCAGTGATTTGGCGATCGGCGCGGTGACCATGCCCCAGCAATCGCCATTGCGGGTCAGCTCGGTCGCTTCGGTGAGAGAAGCCAGTGCCAGCTTGGCACCCTCACGGTTGGGTGCTCCGGGGGTGTATTCGCCATCCGCGCCGGCCAGTACTGGCAGCATGAAGTCAAAGCATTCCAGCGCTTCGGCCGGGTGGAATACCTCGCGGATCGGGACCGAAAGGCCTCGGCCCTGCGCTGCAGCAGCCAGCACTTCTGCACCACCGGCGACGACGAACGGCGGCAGCACTTGGGCTTCACGCGCGGCCCAGGCAGCCGCGATCAGTTCGGGCCCGACCCCCGCCGGATCGCCCAGCGATACGACGAGTGCCCCCTCGTTCATCGCGCGCTCAGTCGTAGTCGATCACGGCGTCGCGCCGCAGGTCGCGCAGATAGGCTTGGGCGCGCTTGTTGACGCGTTCATCCTCGATCTGGCCCTGGATCTGCTCAAAGTTCGGGGCCGTGGCATCCTTGGGATCGTCGCGTCCGCACAGCATCAGCACGCGGACGCCATCCTGGATCGAGCCGAACGGAGGAGTTACTTCACCCAGGGTCATGCCCAGAACCAGATTCTGGAGCGGCCCGGGCAGGTCACGCGCCTTGATCTGTTCATTGGTGACCACTTCGGCACCCTGCTGCTGTGCAATTGCGTCAACCGTGCTGCACCCACGTGCGGCGCGGACCGCTTCGGCAAAGCTCTTCGCCTTGGCAGTGGCCTGGGCTTCGGTCGTACCTGGCGCAAAACTGATCGAAAGCTGCTTCAGGCTGAGCACGGCGTCACGCGGATCGGCGGTCAGCACCTGACGCTTGTCAATCAGCGCGACAATCGAGAAACCACCCCGAATTTCGATCGGCCCAGCTAATTGCCCAGCCGGAAGGCCCATCAGCGCCGTGCCCAGTTCGGGTGGCAGCTGGCCCAGCCGGACCCAGCCAAGATCGCCGCCGACCGAGGCGGTCGACGCTTCGGAAAACTGGCGGGCATAGCCCACAAAACTGCCGCCGCCGCGCAGTTGCTCAACGATGCGGTTGGCGTTCGCCAGAACCGCGTCGCGGTTCTCTGCGGTTGCCGAAAGGAAGATTTCACCAACGCGATATTCTTCGGTGCCCTTGGCATCCTGCATCCGTTTCAGCACTTCGCGCACTTCATCGTCCGAGACGTTGACGAAGGGTTGCACGTTGCGGCGCAACAGGCGTTGCCAGGACAATTCGCCGCGGATCTGGCGCTTGAGCGAGGCTGGCGACGAGCCGATCTTGGTCAGATAGGCCTCCATCGCCTTCGGGTCCTGGCCAAAGTTCTGGCCGGCAATCCGGGTATAGGTCTGGTCGACCTCGTCCTGCTCAACCTCGATTTTCTGGGCGATGGCTTCCTGAATCTGGAGCGTTTCGTCCATCAGGTTGCGCAGCACCTGCAACTTGAGCCGCTTCACTTCTTCCGGATCGATCTTGCCACCGCTTGCCGCGACCAGGAGCGCGACGCGCTGGTCAACATCGGTACCGGTGATGATCTCACCGTTCACCACGACGGTCGCCTTGCGATAGTTCGGGTCGTTCTTTTCAAAGAAGTTGGGGTTTTCGGGCAGGGCCAGGCCGCTTGCCGAAGACGTGGCATTTTGCGCCATGGCTCCGCCGGCCAGCACCAGAGCGGCAATAGCAAGCGTATAGCGAAGCGGGCGGCGCGAAATGGACATAGGAGTCACCGTCAGTTCAATCCCCAATAAGGCGCGGAAAAAGGCTATCCGGCCTGACTTGCCGGAGCAATTGCCGCCGGCTGGCTTAACCCAAGCTGATCAGGCACCACCATTGCCAGGCCGGATAGCGCGTTTGCCCCGCCCTCGCAAATGTCCCGATCAACGGAATCCAAGGTTACGCACGGCTAAGCTGACCTGAAAGGTATTGCCGCGCCGCGCATCCCCTGTCGCAACGAAATCGCGCCGCCAGGTCAGCGCCAGATCAAGGCAATCATCCTGGTAGGCAACGCCGATGCGGGTGCGAAGTGCCTGGAAACCGTCGGTGGATTGGGTCGGATCTTCCTTCGGGCCAGTCAGGTTGAACACGCCGGAACCAAACAGCGACCAGTATCGGGCAAAGGCGACACGCCCGGCAACGCGCAGTTCCTCGCGGTCTTTCAGGTCTTCCGCGATGGCGGAAATATCGCGATTGAGCCGGAGATAGCCGATTTCCGCATAGGTTTTCTCGCTGCCGATTGCGGCATCGATTTCATTCCGCCGTACCGCGAAGTTGTCCTTGTCGAGCCGGAAGCGGTGCGTGAACCGCACGAAGTCCTTAAACCGCACGTCGGTGCGGCCAACGATATCGGAAACCCGGCTGGTCAGGCCCGTGCCGTCCGGAAGCAGGGTCGGCTTGCTGGTCAGGCGATAGGACTGGCCGATCGTCGTGGAAATGCGCCATTTGGGCTTTTCCCATTGCCAGTCAAGACCATAGGTAAAGCGCACCCCGTCTTCTATCCGGTCATAGCCGGGAAACCGATTGAGCGCGAACAGGTTCGAATCTTCAAGGTCGATTGCGCGGGCATCTTCGTTGGGGATCGCCAGGTTGCGCAGCGTCGGGCTGGCAACAACCTGCAGGCGCGGGGTCAGGACCTGTGTTCCGTTCAGGAACCCGCCCAGCAAGGGCCACTTCACGTCGACTGCCGCAGTCGCCATGCCGCGCGTTTGCCAGCCTGGATTGCCGCGATAGACTGCGGTCGCGGTCAGGTTGTTCTCATCTGAATTGTACACATCGCCGCGGGCCAGGGCGGTAAAGGTCACTTCCTGGCCCAGGCCGGTTATCCGCCGCAAATCCCAGCGGGCTGAAGCGAAGGCGCGTTGGGTATCTTGGCCGTTGGTGCGGGTGATCGCCAGCGAATTGGCCTGGAATTCGATCTTGCCGCCCAGCAGCGGGTCGCTCAGCCGGCGGCGATAGTCGATCACCGGCAGGGCAATCGGCACCTGGCCCTGGGCATCGCCGACCCGCAGCGTCTGGGTGGCCCAGCCCGCGATCGAAAGATATGAATTGGGGTCAATCCGCTCGACCTCGATCATGCTGCGCAGCCGGTCGTCCCGGCTGATATCGTAGCGCCGCAGAAAGGTGCGGTCAGAGGCGATCCGGCCCGAGGCCGAGATCGACCAGTTGGGCGAGAGTTGGAATCGGCCGTTCCCGCCCAGATAGCCGCGAAAGTCCCGCTGGCTGCCAACCGGTTGGCCACCAATCGGGATGCGGGAAGAGCGGGTGGCATAGCCCGTCAGCTGGTAAGCCCCCTTGCTGGTCAACTGGCGGTACTGGGCAGAGATCATCGGCAGGGCAGCGGTGTAGACATAGCCAGTCAGCGACAGATCACGGTTATTGCCCAGCCGCTTGTAATAGGTCTGCGAGAATTCAACGCCATTGGAAGCCGAAAGGCGGACGTCAGGGATCAGGAAGCCGGAAATTGGCCGACCATCGCTGGCCAGCATCAGGCCAGGCAGAGGCAGCAGCCGCGCCCCGAACAGTTCAAGCCGGGCGCCGATGAAGCGGATCAGCTTTTTGGTATCATCATAAGTCACGCGTTTGGCGGTGATCCGCCAGCTCGGCGTGACCGGGCAGCCAGTATTATCTTCCACGGCGCAGGCCGAATAGACCGCGTTTGACAGGACCAGCGCACCATCGGGCGCGCGCTTGCCATTCGCCGCTGCCAATCGCCCCCCTTCGCGCAGCGCCAGCAGCATATTCTGCATCGCGCCGGCGCGCAGGTCATCGTCCAGCATCAACGAATCGGCGAACAGCTGGTTCCCGTAGGCATCGACCAGGCGGATGTTGCCCGTCGCCTCAACTTCGCCGGTCTTGCGGTTCCAGACCACTTTGTCGGCGCGAACCGACTGGTTGTTGCGGCGCATGACGACATTGCCAAAGACCGTGACGCTGTCCGATGCATCGTCATAGCTGATGCCGTCTGCGGCAAAGCCGACCGGGGCTTCGGTTGCAGTCTCGGCAGTCTGTGGCGAACCGGCATCCTGCGCGTAGGCAGCCCCCGCAGTGGTGAGAAGCGCAAACGCCAAGGCGCCGGATTTCCAGCAGCCGGTGGCAATCATTGGGTAGGGCGGCCGCAGCCGCGCGGGGTGACGCATGGCTTGCCTATCGCACCGCCCGCGCCTAACTGCAATCCACGCTAACCAGGGTCGATCCACTATTGGGTTCGGCCCGTCGCAGGTCCAGTTTTTCCGGAGCTATCATGCAGATCGAATTCGTCGCCGGCCCGCTTGCCGCCAACACCTCGCCCGTCGCCCGCATTGTTGATCAGGGCGCCTTGCCAGGGGATCTTGATCCGGTGCTGGTGGAAAGCGCGCGAGCCGCCCGCTTTACCGGCAAGCCCGGGCAGGCCCACGAAGGCTTTCTGAACCGCGATGGCGCGATTGTTCGCGTCGCCCTGGCCGGCGCGGGTGAGCCGGCGGCAAAGGACCGGCCTGCTGCGCTCGAACGCGCTGGCGCGGCGCTGACGGCAAAGTTCCTGACCTCTGGTGAGGCCGCGCTGACGCTCGATTTCACTGGCACCAAGCTCTCGGCCAGCGATGTCGCCTCGGTCCTGCTGGGCGCTCGCCTGCGCTCCTGGCGCTATGACATCTATCGCACCAAGCTGAGCGACGATCAGAAGCCCAGCCTCAAGACCCTGCGCGTTGCCGGTGCACCCGAAGGCACCGAAGCCGCCTGGGCAATCGAATCTGCGCTGGCCGAGGGCGTTGAGTTCACCCGCGAATTGGTCACCGAACCCGCCAACGTGATCTATCCCGCTACCTTCGTTGCTCGTGCCAAGGAACGCCTGGCCGGAACCGGCGTGAACGTCCGCGTGCTGGGTCGCGATGAGATGGCTGCGCTCGGGATGGGCGCGCTGCTCGGCGTGGCGCAGGGTTCGGTGCGCGAGCCGCAGCTGCTGGTGATGGAATGGAACGGCGGCCCGGCGGGCGGCAAGCCCACGGCCTTTGTCGGCAAGGGCGTGACTTTCGACACCGGCGGGATCAGCCTCAAGCCGCCCGCCGGCATGGAAGACATGAAGTGGGACATGGGCGGCGCCGGCGCGGTGACCGGAGCCATGCTTGCCCTCGCCAAGCGCAAGGCCAAGGCTAACGTCGTCGGCATTTGCGGGCTGGTTGAAAACATGCCCGATGGCAATGCCCAGCGCCCGGGCGACGTGGTCACCACCATGTCGGGCCAGACGGTCGAAGTGATCAACACCGATGCCGAAGGCCGCCTGGTGCTGTGCGATGCAATCACCTGGACCCAGAAGGAATTCAGCCCCAGCGCGGTGATCGACCTCGCCACGCTGACCGGGGCGATGATCATTTCGCTCGGTCACGAACATGGCGGCCTGTTCTCGAACGACGATACCCTGGCCGGCCAGCTGCTCGCCGCGGGTGAGGCTTCGGGTGACAAGCTGTGGCGCCAGCCGATGGGTCCGGCCTATGACAAGCTGATCGACAGCCCGATCGCCGACATGAAGAACGTCGGCCCGCGCGAAGGCGGCTCGATCACCGCCGCGCAGTTCCTGTTGCGCTATGTCGAAAAGGGCACCCCCTGGGCGCACCTCGACATTGCGGGCATGGTCTGGGCCAACAAGCCTGGCCAGACCTGGGACAAGGGTGCCACCGGCTATGGCGTGCGGGTGCTCGATCGCTTCGTGCGCGATAACCTGGAAGGCTGAACCATGCCGCGGATGCGGCGCAAGGCGGACCTGCCCAGCAAGATCTGCGCCGCCTGCGGCCTCAGCTTTGCCTGGCGCAAGAAGTGGGAGCGCGATTGGGACAACGTGAAATACTGTTCCGATCGCTGCCGCCGCTCTAAGGGTGCTGCCTGATGCAGGTCGATTTTTATCAGTTGAGCCGCGATCCCGCCGAAGCCGTGGTGCCGCTGCTGGCGCGCAACACGCTGAAGGCGGGTGAGCGCCTGTTGGTCGTTTCCGCCGATGATGACCTGACCGGGCGGATCAGCGAGCGGCTTTGGGCGGGGGCTGAAAGCTTCCTGGCTCACGGCCTGTCCGGCGGCCCGCACGATGCCCGCCAGCCGATCCTGCTCGCCGATGCGCCCGAGC
>JBEGJL010000296.1:0-2633 GCA_041184605.1 Pseudomonadota bacterium | reverse complement strand
GTATTCAAGCGGCTCGACCCGCTTCCCGCACGGCGTCGCCGTCACCCACGAAGCGCTGCTCAACAACCTGAGCGGCCATGCCCACGGCATGCAGTTCACGCAGGACGACCGCTGCATTTCCTGGCTGCCCTGGTACCATGACATGGGGCTGGTCGGCTGCTTCCTGTCGATGATCGCCAACCAGGTTTCGGTCGATTATCTGAAGACCGAGGATTTCGCCCGCCGCCCGCTGGCCTGGCTGGACCTTATCACCCGCAACAAGGGCATCTCGTGCAGCTATTCACCGACCTTTGGCTATGACATTTGCGCGCGCCGCATTTCCAGCCAGAGCAATGTGGCCGAACGGTTTGACCTGTCCCGCTGGCGGATCGCCGGCAACGGGGCGGACATGATCCGCCCTGACGTGATGCAGAATTTCGTCAATGCCTTTGCCCCCGCGGGGTTCAAGGCGAGCGCCTTCCTGCCCTCCTATGGCCTTGCCGAAGCGACCCTGGCCGTCACGCTGATGCCGCCCGGCGAAGGGATCCGGGTTGAACTGGTTGAGGAAGAGCGCCTTTCGGGCACCCCGCGTGATCTCAGCCGTCCGGCGCGTTATCGCGCCATCGTCAACTGCGGCAAGGCCGTGAAGGACATGGAAATAGCCATTCGGGGCGAACGCGGCGATGCCCTGCCCGATCACCACATTGGCAAGGTGTGGTGCAAGGGCCCGTCGGTCATGCATTCCTACTTCCGCGATCCGGAATCGACCGCAGCCTGTCTGGTCGATGGTTGGCTGGATACCGGCGACATGGGCTATATGGTCGATGGCTACCTGTTCATCGTTGGCCGTGCCAAGGACATGATCATCATCAACGGCAAGAACCACTGGCCCCAGGATATCGAATGGGCCGTGGAACAGCTGCCGGGCTTCAACCATGGCGATATTGCCGCCTTCTCGATCGAACGAGATACGGGTGAAGAAGAAGTGGCCGTGCTGGTCCATTGCCGCGTCTCCGATCCGGTCGAACGCCAGAAGCTGCACGATACGATCCGAGACAAGGTCCGTTCGATCCTGGGTCATCCGGCGATCGTCGAACTGGTGCCGCCACGCACCCTGCCGCGCACCAGTTCGGGCAAGCTGAGCCGGGCCAAGGCGAAACGGCTCTACCTCTCCGGCGAAATCGCGCCGATCAGCCTGGTGGCCTGACGGCTAGCTCGGCAGCGTTCGATGCGCCGCCCCGCCTGGGGCGGGACAACGAGTCGGCGGACTGTAACAGCTGATCGATACTGACCAACGGCTGGTCGCGGCAGGGCCATGCCGGTCGCGCCTGTGGCCCAATTCGCCGCCAAACGACTTCCCGTGCGCACTCCGTAATGCCACCTAGGTCGCGTCGGCGGTGTCCCCCTGCTCGCATGACATGAGCCACCCCGACATGGTTAGTTCCGGGTTAACGATAGGCCGCAAGGCCTGCGCAACCAGCGCAGGACGACTGCTGCTTCGGTGGCAAGGAGCGTTGCTCCATTTTGTCAGGCCCGGACCAGACAAGATTGGAGTATCATGATGGCGACCCTGAAAACCCTTACCCCGGCCCTGCTGCTGGCGAGCGCTGCCCCTGCGGCTTTGCTGGCCCAAACCACCGACGCGCCGAAGACCACCTTTGGCTCGCAGGTCAGCATCATGGCCAAGGACCAGAAAGATGCCGAAGCCAAGGGGATCGGTGCCGAAGTCTCGGCCATGGCCAAGCAGCGCAATGCCAATCGCGCCGCAACCCGAGGCGATGATGCCGATGACAACGACGATGATGCCGCCGAGGCCAAGGCAACCACCGACGCGACCGCATCTGCGGAGGTCAAGGCTGATGCCACTGTCTCGACCAAGTCGGCCAGGTCGCTTGCCGCCGAAGTATCAGCAAACAAGGGTGCCAATCGCTCGGTACGCGATGGCACTGGGCCGGTCGCCGATCTGGTAGCCGCGCGGTCGGCTGCCGCCGAAGCCCGGGGCAATAGCAGCGTAGTGCGCGAAACGGCCGCGCTTGCCCGCCAGAATGCTATCGATGCCCGGGCTTCGGCCAGCAATGCCCGCGATCAGGCCCGTGCAATCCGGGATGCGGTTGCCGCCGCCCGCCCGGGCAAGGGCAACTAAGACCTAAAGCAGATCAGAGCCAGGCAGGGCGGGCGCCACACGGCGGACCCGCCCTGCCACCATAAACAGGGAACAACTCATGACCAATTGCACCAAGCTGGCCTTGGCCCTTGCGCTGGCTACGGGTTCCACGCCGGTTCTGGCTCAGGATGCCGATACCGCCGCGGCAACGCAGCTCTCCTTCACCACTGGCGTGGACTATTCGAGCGGCGATTACGGGACTGGGATCGACACCAAGATGCTGGTCGTCCCGCTGTCCGCCCGGCTACGGACCGGGGATTGGCGGATCACCGCCAGCATCCCCTGGCTGCGAATCGACGGGGCCAACGTGGTTGGCGGCAGCAACGGCCCCATCGTGATCGACCCCAATGCCCCGCGCACCATCCGCAAGGGCTTTGGCGATGTCTCGCTGAGCCTGGCCTATGACATTCCAGAACAGAACTTCGGCCTCGGCGTGCAACTGTCCGGCCGGGTCAAGCTGCCGACGGCGTCGCAGAGCAAGGGCTTGGGC
>JBEGJL010000295.1:0-5562 GCA_041184605.1 Pseudomonadota bacterium | reverse complement strand
TCGCCTGACTATCCGCTATTGCTGGCTGAACTTGATGGTGCCCCGCCGATCCTGACCTGCCGCGGTGATGCCGCGCTGGCGCAACGCCCCTGTGTCGCGATTGTCGGCGCGCGCAATGCCTCGGCTGCAGCGGTGAAATTGGCGCGGATGTTTGCCGGCGAACTGGCCGAGGCAGGCTATGTAGTGGTCTCGGGGCTGGCGCGGGGCATCGACGGTGCCGCGCACCAGGCCAGCCTGGCTGGTGGGACGATCGGGGTGATCGCCAGCGGAATCGACATAGCCTATCCGCCTGAGCATGCCGATTTGCAGGAGGCGGTCGCCACGCAAGGGCTGCTGCTGGCTGAACAACCGCCGGGCACAGAGCCGCTCGCGCGTCATTTTCCTTCGCGCAACCGGATCATCGCTGGGATCGCTGCGGCTACACTGATTGTCGAAGCGGCACCGAAATCCGGGTCGCTCATCACCGCCAGGCTGGCCGGGGAAGCGGGGCGCGAGGTGATGGCCGTGCCCGGCTCACCGCTCGACAGCCGTTCGCAAGGTTGCAACCAACTGATCCGCGATGGCGCGACCCTGGTCCAGCGGAGCGAGGATGTGATCGAACTGCTGACCAGCTTCGATGGTCAGCCGCGTTCACGACTGCGCGAGTCCACGGCCGAATGGGGCGAACTGCAAGAGCAGGCCGAGGATCCTGCCGATATTGCCGGTCTGCTGACCACGGCGCCAGTGGCGGTTGATGAACTGGTTCGGCAAAGCGGGGCGAGCGCCGGGGCCGTGCAACTTGCCCTGCTTGAACTGGAGCTCTCCGGAAATCTGGTGCGTCATGCCGGCGGGCGAGTAAGCCGGGCTTAGGGAGCGAACAATGACCGATCTCTTTCCCCGCCGCATGTTTCGATGGGCCGCGATTTATGGTGTGATCGTATTGGCGCCACTTTATTTGAACTCGCTGCCACCCTCGGGGGCTGAGGTATTCCTGGGCTTTGTGGGGCTTGCGCTGGTGTTCCAGGCTGTGTTCTGGACCATTGGCACTGATCCGGTGAAGTATCGTGCCTTGATGCTGCCCGCTGTGGCCGAGAAGCTGATTTTCGGCGTGCCGGCGCTCGCCCTGTTCGCACAAGGCTATCCGGTACAACCATCGGTCGCTGCATTTGCGGCGGTCGATCTGGCCTTGGGCTTGGGTTTTTGGCTGGCGTGGCAGCGCACCCCTGTCAGAACCTCTTGACGATTGCCCCCGGTGGTCCCCACCCTCGCGCGTACGTATACGCGTAAGGATTGCAACCCACCGTCATGCAACTTGTCATTGTTGAATCCCCGGCCAAGGCCAAGACCATCGAAAAGTACCTGGGCAAGGACTTCACCGTCCTGGCATCCTATGGCCATATCCGCGACCTGCCGCCCAAGGACGGCTCGGTCCGTCCGGATGAAGATTTTGCGATGGACTGGGAGCTTTATGGCGACAAGGCCAGCCGGGTTAAGGCAATCACAGATGCGGCGAAGTCTGCCGATCGCCTGATCCTGGCAACTGACCCTGACCGCGAGGGTGAGGCGATTTCCTGGCACGTCCAGGAATTGCTGGCGAAGCGCAAGGCGCTGCCCAAGGACGTGCAGCGGGTAACCTTCAACGCGATCACCAAGGATGCCGTGACCACGGCGATGGGCCGCCCGCGTGAGCTCGATCAGGACCTGATCGATGCCTATCTGGCGCGACGCGCGCTGGACTACCTGTTTGGCTTCACGCTTTCGCCGGTGCTGTGGCGCAAGCTGCCGGGGGCGAAAAGCGCGGGTCGCGTCCAGTCTGTCGCGCTGCGCCTGATCTGCCAGCGCGAGCATGAGATCGAGCTGTTCAAGCCGCAGGAATACTGGTCAGTCGCTGCCAAGCTGGCGCACGATGGCACCGAGTTCACCGCGCGGCTGGTCAAGTTTGAGGGGGCAAAGCTTGAGAAGCTGAGCCTGGGCGATAAGGGCACTGCCGATCGCGCCAAGGCGGCAGTCGAGGGTGGGGCCTTCCGGGTGGAAGAGGTCGACACCCGGCCAACCCGGCGCAATCCCTGGCCGCCGTTCACCACCTCGACCCTACAGATGGAAGCCGCGCGCAAGCTGGGTTTTGCCGCGGCGCATACGATGCGGGTGGCGCAGACGCTGTATGAGGCCGGCGCGATCACCTACATGCGGACCGACGGGGTGCAGATGGATCCCAGCGCCATTTCCGCGGCCCGCAAGGCGATTAGTGATCGGTTTAATAGTGGGCATTATCTGCCTGAAAAGCCGCGTCATTATGAAACCAAGGCCAAGAACGCGCAGGAGGCCCACGAGGCCATCCGCCCGACCGATTTTGGCCGCGATCACTTTGGCAGCGGGGATGAGGCGCGGCTTTATGAGCTGATCTGGAAGCGGGCGATCGCCAGCCAGATGGCGAGCGCCAATATCGAACGCACGACAGTAACCCTGCGCGATGGGACCGGCCAGCACGAGCTGCGCGCGACGGGGCAAGTCGTCAAATTCCCGGGATTCCTGGCGGTCTATGACGAAACGCTGGACCAGAAGCCGGGCGAGGATGAGGATGACAGCGGTCTGCTGCCGGTGATGCACAAGGGGGACAACCCGGCCAAGCAGGGGGTTGAGGCGGTGCAACACTTCACTCAACCGCCGCCACGCTACTCCGAGGCAACGCTGGTCAAGCGGCTAGAGGAACTCGGCATCGGACGCCCGTCAACCTATGCGGCGACGATCCAGGTGCTTAAGGACCGCAACTATGTTCGCACCGAGAAGAACCGCTTCTTCGCCGAGGAATCAGGTCGGCTGTTGACTGCCTTCCTCGAGCGCTTCTTCCCGCGCTATGTCGCCTATGACTTCACCGCCGGCATGGAAGAGGAGCTAGACGACGTTTCCGGCGGCCGGGCCGAGTGGAAGGCCGTGCTTGCCGCGTTCTGGAAGGACTTTAAGCCCAAGTCCGACGAGGTGATGGGGCAGAAGCCGTCAGAAGTGACCGAAGCGCTGGACGAATATCTTTCTGACTATCTCTTCCCCGCCCAGGAAGACGGCGGCGATCCGCGCAAGTGCCCGAATTGCGGCACCGGGCGACTGGCGCTGCGCGGCGGGCGGTTCGGGGCCTTTGTCGCCTGTTCGAACTATCCGGAGTGCAAGTTCACCCGCAAGTTTGCCCAGCCCGGCGGCGCCGGGACGGAAGCCGATGGCGAACTGGGCAAGCATCCCGAGACCGGCGAAACGATCAGCCGCAAGGTCGGCCGGTTCGGTCCCTATGTCGAAATGGGTAGCGGCAAGGAAGCCAAGCGCAGTTCGATCCCCAAGGACATCGGCGAGTTGGATCTTGATTGGGCGGTCAAGCTGCTCAGCCTGCCGCGCACCGTGGGCAACCACCCCGAAAGCGGCGAGCCGATTACGGCCAGCCTTGGCCGCTATGGGCCCTATCTGGCGCACCAGGGCAAATACGCCAAGCTGCGCTCCACCGCCGAGATCTTCGAAACCGGCATGAACAGCGCCGTGGCCAAGCTGGCCGAAGCGGCTGCTGGTGGCGGGCGGGGCGCTCGCACCGCGGCCGAACCGCTCAAGACCTTTGGCCCGCACCCGGAAAGCGGCGGCGAGATGAAGCTGATGGCCGGACGCTATGGCCCCTATGTTACCGACGGGACGACCAATGCCACCCTGCCGCGCGACAAGCAGCCCGAAGCACTGACCGCCGAGGAAGCCGCCACGCTGATTAGTGAAAAGGCTGCCAAGGGTCCGGCCAAGAAGGGCGGCCGCAAGAAGGCCGCGCCGAAGAAGAAGGCGGCACCCAAGAAGGCTGCCGCGAAGAAAAAGGCCGACTGATGTCGGACAAGTTTGCCAAGCACAAACAGCCGTGGAAGGCGGACGAGGTGGCCAAGCTGCGAACCTTGGCCGCCAAGGGCAAGGGTCTGAAGGAAATCGCCAAGGCGCTTAACCGAAGCGAGGAATCGACGAAGGAACGTGCCAAGATCGACGGAATCGGGATCGCGAAGCTGCGCTAAAGGTGCCGGATCAGTTGAGCCAAGGCTGCGGCGAGGGCGACGTGGCCGGCCATGTTCGGGTGCCAAGGGGCATTGGCCGACGGGCCATTGGGTGCCGGGCCAACACTCCATGGCTGCGCATCACAAGGCGTATGTTGCGCAGAAAGGCGACGGGCATCCAGCACTTCGGCGTGCTCTGACCGTGCGGCGCGTGCAGTAATCTCTGCCAACCGCTGACCCATCAGCCGCATGATCTGGGCATTTTCCCCATTCAAGCCGAGTTTGGCGCAGGCGTTTGGCGGCACCAACTGCACATATTGGACGAAGATCAGGCGCGACGCGCGCGCGCGGGCCCTTACGGCCCGAGCAATCGTCCGCAGTGCCGCTTCGGTGCGGGCATAATCTTGTTCGGTCGGCAGCTTAAGTGCGGGGCAGGGACGGGCCATGCCACCAAAGCTTAGGCCCTTGGCAGGATCGCAACTTGCGGCGGCCAGGTTCATCACATAGCCGAGATCGTTCCCGCCGATCGTGATTGTTACCAGGCTGGTGTCGGGGGTTATGGCCGCAATCTGCGGTGCGAGCTCGTTCCAGCCTTCAAGGACATTGGTCGTGGTTGCCCCATTGCAGGCCGCATCAATCAGTTCGAGCTGCAAGTCGGCAGCGAGGAGGCTGGCATAGTTGACTGGGCTTCGACCGCATCGCGCTGGCGAATCCGGTTTAAGCCCACCCAAGCTTGTGCCAGCGGCGAAGGAGCTGCCAAGCGAGACATAACGCCTGCTGCCCGGATCAGCCGGATGATGGGCGCAGCCAGCGGCGAGCAGAGCAGCAGCCAAAAGGGCAAAGGTTGGCTTTACTTCACCCATTCCAGCCCAAGCTCTTCGTAGATTTCCTTGTCGTCGCCCCACTTCTCGTCGACCTTGACGTGGAGGAAGAGGTGGACCTTGCAGCCGAGCAGTTCGCTCAGCTCCTTGCGCGCCGCCTCGCCGATCGATTTCAACCGCGCGCCACCCTTGCCGAGGACGATGCCCTTCTGGCTGTCGCGGGCGATCACGATCTGCTGGTGGATTTCAACCGATCCGTCGGGGCGCTGGGTATAGCTTTCGGGGCGGACCGTGCTGTCATAGGGTAGCTCGTCATGCAGCTGGCGGTAGAGCTGTTCGCGGGTGATTTCGGCGGCGAGCAGGCGTTCGCTGGCGTCGGAAACCTGATCCTCGGGGTAGTGCCACGGGCCTTCGGGCATCAGTTCGGCCAGCCGCGCCTTCAGTTCGGGCACCCCATCGCCAGTCAGCGCCGAGATGAAGAACACCTCGGAAAACTGGCCTTCACCGGCCAGCTTCTGGGCCGTGATCAGCAGCGGTTCCTTGGCCGTTTCATCAACCTTGTTGAGGACCAGGATCTTGCGCTCCGGGCGCCCTTCAAGGCTGGCGAGGATCGGATCGAGGTAATCGAGCTTCTTTTTGCGGCCATCAACGATCAGCAGGATCGCATCCGCCTCTGCCGCGCCTTCCCAGGCGGCATTGACCATGGCCCGGTCCAGCCGGCGGCGCGGTTCGAACAGGCCAGGGGTATCAGCCAGAAT
>JBEGJL010000294.1:0-3116 GCA_041184605.1 Pseudomonadota bacterium | reverse complement strand
TGGAAGGCCTGCTGCCCAACAGCCTGGGAGCACTCGCTGAGGCTTTGGGGGCTGCGCGGGACGCGATGAAGGCTCGCTGGCCTGATGGCAGGGAGCGCCGCCGGGTGATGGATGCCGCCCTTGCTGCGGGCGGTGCGCTTGATCCGCTGGCAGACGGATCGGATGTCGCAGGTTGGCTCGCCGGGGCCGAACCGGTTGCTGGCGGGGTCGCGGAAATCGTCTTGCGATCGGTTGACCCGGACGATCTGACCCTGCGCGAAGCGCGCTGGCTTGGTAGTGCTGACTGCGTGGCATATGACGCCGGTGTGCCCAGCGCGATCCTTGGCCGGGCCCGCGCCGATGCCCGGCAAGTCAGACTTGATCCGGGTGCCAGGGTGGCACACGAATCCGGCCTGACCGTGGTTATTCGGCTGGGATCAGCAGCACCTTGATCTGGGCGAGGGCGATCGGCTTGCTCCGGTCATCCTGCCAGGCTTCGGCGTTGACCAAAGCAACACGACGACCTGCGCGGGTCACGGTACCCTTGGCATAGGTCACCTGCTCGGTCCCGCCCCGCATGAACTCCACCTGGATGTTGACCGGCTTCAGCCGCATCGTCTCGCCCCGGCGATCCAGTTCGGCCTGAAGCGCGGCAAAGCCGGCCATCTCCATCAGGCCCGACATGGCGCCGCCATGCAGGAAGCCGGGACGCCCTGCCACGCGATTGGAATAGTCCACCTTCAGCACCGGCTCGCCGGATTCATCGTGGTCGATCTCGATGCCCAGCGCCTGGGCATAGGGTGGCAGGCTTTTCACAGGTATGATCCATGCGTTGCCATGAAGGTCCCGGTTACGTGGGCCACCGGGTCAGCCGGATCGCCATCGTGGGCGATGCCGCGAATGAACGAGATCGTGCGCGTCAGCTTGTAGCATTCCCCCCGGCCGATGATCGTCTCGCCGGGTTTGGCCGCGCGCATGTAATCGACCCGCAGGTCCAGCGTGGCGTGCGGCACGAACCGCTTGTTCAGGGTCCAGACGCTCATCGAAGTGGCGTTGTCCATCAGGCTGATAATCGGGCCCGAGGCGAGCACGCCCTGACCATCGATGCCGACCAGTTCCTCGCGCCAGGGAAGCGCCAGTTCGACCCAATTGGCACCATGATTGTGGTACCGGATGCCCAGCCAGCCGCCATGGCCGTGGCGCGTCATCATCCGCGAGGCAAGCGAGGGATCAAACTCCGTGCCGGGCGGCACGACGCTGGGCGGGGACTGGCTCATCAGCGTTCCTCTGCTGGGGCGGACCGCCGATTACAATCTTTTAATTTCATCTGCCCCGCCTTCATCGCCGAGGTTGCCCGGGCAGGGCAACTCCGCCTTGCGGCAAACCCAGGGGAAGAATGATGAACCTGCCCAAGATCGATATTTCCGCATTGCCCGATCTCGATGTGCTGACCGGCGTGTTCGGCAGCCTGGCCCACCCCGCGCAGGGGCTGCAATCGAACGACACCCTGATCATGATGATGTCGTTCGTCTACGACGTGATCAAAACAGTCCACTGAAGCGAATCTTCCGGATGTTGATCGGACCGGAACTGATGGCGCTGCGGGGTGACGATACCCCGCAGCGCCGGATCCAGCAGCGGCTGCTCGACCAGTTGGGGGGCTGGCGCGAAGCGGGCGCAGGCGCGGAACTTGAGGCAGAGTTGCCCCGCTTTGCCAAAGGTGCTGCGCTGGAATCGCTCCCAGCCTTGCATGCGTTGTTCACGCCGGGCAATTGCGCGGCTGCCACCCTGGTTGATGGCTTGACGGACTGGCTGCTGACCGAGCTGGAACGCGATCCGCTAGGTCAGGTCCCAATGCGCCATCAGTGCGACCGGACCCTGGCAACGCTGGTGCTGGTGCGCTGCCAGGGCGCGAGCCTGGCGTTACAGGCAATAGACGGTGCCGGGTTCGCGCTTAAGCCACCGGCGCAGTCTGTCACCTTCGCTGGCAATGAAAGCTGGGATCATGTCCTTGCTGGAAGCGCAGAGGTTGAACTGGTGCGCATCGCTGGGCAGCGCCCGGGCGGTGTTGAACTGGATCGAACCGGGTCCGCGCTTGCCCCGGGGGGCATCGTACATCGGAATGGACGCCTCGCTGCGCAGATCTTCAAACGCGTTCCGGGGATCCTGGTCTTGCTGAAGCTGCACAGGCTTGATCACGATAATGCGCCCAGCTGCGAATATGCGCTGGACGATGGCCGCCTGCTGCACCAGGCCGCCGGTCATCCGCGTGACAGCCGCTTGGAACTGGCAGTCGCCCTGCTTGGCCGGATGGGCCGGGCCGATGCTGCGCCGTTACTGGCAGCTATGGCCGAGGAAACCGGTTCCCCCCACCTGCGCTGGCAGGCCCTGCGCGAATGCATTGCGCTGGACAGCCGTACCGGATTCACGGCCTTGTCCGCGATCGCTCGCAATAGCGATGATCCGCTAGCTGTCCCGGCTGGGGCGCTGCGGGCACAATTGCTTGAGACCTATCCCCAGCTTGCCGAGGTGCCGCTATGCCCTGCCTGATCGAACTGGCCGATGCCAAGGTTGCTAGCCTTGCCGAAAGTTATGACGCCTTGATCGCCAAAGGGGTTGATTTCGACGATCCGGAAAGCCTCGACCATGCCGCGCTGTGGTTGCGGCGACTGGGCAACGACCGGCAGTTCCTGGGCGATGTGCTGGTGGCCGAACTGGCTCAGCGCCACCGCGAGGACGTGCTCGATAATGCCTATGGCCCACAGGTGGTGATGCTGGCCCCGCCCAACGGCACCTTTTTCATCCGGGCCAACCTCTGGCCGTCAAGTGATGAGCACATGCTGCGCGCCTCGGGCGGCACTTCGTTTTCTTATGGCCTGCCGCATGATCACAACTTCAGTTTCCTGACCCTGGGCTATTTTGGTCCGGGTTATTGGAGCGATTATTACGATTACGATTACGAGGCGGTGATCGGCTATCACGATGAACCCGTGCCAAGCCTGCGCTTCGTCGAACGATCGCGGCTGGAGGAAGGCAAACTGATGCTGTATCGCGCCCACCGCGATGTCCACGCGCAACATCCCGCGGATTCCCTCTCGGTCTCGCTCAACATCATGCAGACGCGCGGCGCTCAGGGC
>JBEGJL010000293.1:0-3438 GCA_041184605.1 Pseudomonadota bacterium | reverse complement strand
CCTTACTGCCAACCCGTTCGAATCGATGACCACAGTGACCTTCCAGATTGTCGCCATGCTGACTGGCGAAGGCAGCTTCGATCACCCGGCAACGCTATCGGCCTTTGCCCTGGGTTTCGTGCTGTTCTGCGTGACCCTGACCCTCAACTTTATCGCCCTGCGCGTCGTCAAGCGGTTCCGCGAAGCCTATGAGTAACGTCTCCTCCGCCCGCCTCAAGGCCCGCTACGCCGCCGAGCGCCGCTTCCGCGCGCTGGGGCTGGCCGCGGTGCTGTTTTCGGCCGTGGTCCTGGCCTTCCTGCTGGTGACGATGACCGCCAATGCGATCGGCGGTTTCAAGCGTGCCGAGCTGCGCTTCTCGGTTGACCTGGCGGCGAGCGGCTTGACCGTGGATCCTGCAAACTTGGGCAGTGGCGATCCCATTTCACAACTTGAAACCGCCGGCCTGCCCGACGTCGTCATGATGGCTGCTGCCAAATCGCTAGGCAGCGAAGCGGCTGCCGAACTTGATCCGCAGGCCTGGCGCGAAGTGGCTCAGACGATCGCTGCAGATCCGCAGCTGTTGCGCGGCACCGTCAACGCCGAGTTGCCCGCCAGCGACGATCTCGCCGCCGCACTGCGCGGTGATGGCGCATCTGACAGCCTCAAGGCCCTTGCGACCAAGCTTAAGGTTGAAGGCAAGCTGGCCCAGGCCTGGGATCCAGGCTTCCTGACCCGCGCCGATGCCACCGGTCCCCAGGCCGTCGGCATCTGGGGGGCGCTGAAGGGTTCGATGCTGACCATGCTGATCACCCTGGTCCTGGCCTTCCCGATCGGGGTGCTGGCAGCGGTCTATCTTGAGGAATATGCCCCGAAGAACCGCTGGACAGAGATTATCGAGGTATCGATCAACAACCTTGCCGCCGTGCCTTCGATCATCTTTGGCCTGCTCGGCCTCGCGGTGTTCCTCGCGATCTTCCCGAATTACCGCTCGGCGCCATTGATTGGCGGGATGACATTGGCACTGATGACCATGCCGGTGATCGTCATTTCCGGCCGCAATGCGATCAAGGCGGTGCCGCCTTCGATCCGCGATGCCGCCCTCGCCGTTGGCGCCAGCCGGGTCCAGACGGTGTTCCACCATGTCCTGCCGCTGGCCCTGCCCGGCATCCTGACCGGCACGATCATCGGCATGGCCCGCGCGCTGGGTGAAACCGCCCCCTTGCTGATGATCGGCATGCGCGCCTTTGTCGCCACGCCCCCGGAAGGCTTTACGTCCCCGGCCTCGGTCCTGCCGGTCCAGATCTTCCTCTGGTCCGACGAAATCGACCGCGGCTTCGTGGAACGGACCTCTGCCGCTATCATCGTCCTGCTGGCATTCCTGCTAGTGATGAACGGCCTCGCCATCTACCTTCGCAACCGTTTCGAGAAACGCTGGTAATGACCACCACCCACACCCTTGATCCCGTGAACGCCAAGATCAGCGCGCGCAACGTCTCCATCTATTATGGGGAAAAGCGCGCGATCGATGACGTTTCGATCGATATCCCGACCGAATACGTCACGGCCTTTATCGGCCCGTCGGGCTGCGGCAAATCAACCTTCCTGCGCTCGCTCAACCGGATGAACGACACCATCGTCGGCGCCCGGGTTGAAGGTGATATCACACTGGATGGCGAAGACATCTACAAGTCCGGCATGGACGTGGTGCAGCTGCGCGCCCGGGTCGGGATGGTGTTCCAGAAGCCCAACCCCTTCCCCAAGTCGATCTATGAAAACATCGCCTATGGCCCCCGCATTCACGGCCTGGTCGGAAGCAAGGCCGATCTCGACAACATCGTCGAAAAGTCGCTCAAGCGGGCTGGCCTGTGGGATGAAGTCAAGGACCGCCTGACCGACAGCGGCACCGCCCTTTCCGGCGGCCAGCAACAGCGCCTGTGCATCGCCCGGGCGATCGCGGTCGATCCCGAAGTGATCCTGATGGACGAGCCCTGCTCAGCGCTGGACCCGATCGCCACGGCCCGGATCGAGGAACTGATCGACGAATTGAAGGGCCGTTACGCCATCGTCATCGTCACCCACTCGATGCAGCAGGCCGCGCGCGTTTCGCAGCGCACGGCATTTTTCCACCTCGGCAAGATGGTGGAATATGGCAAGACCAGCGATATCTTTACCAATCCCCGCGAGGAGCGGACCAAGGATTACATCACGGGACGGTACGGCTGATGGCACAGGAACACACAGTCAAAGCCTTTGACGAAGACATCACCCGCCTGCGTGGCCTGATCGCCGAGATGGGCGGCCTGGCCGAAGTGTCACTGGCTGAGGCGATGGAGGCTCTGGTCAAGGGCAACAGTGAAATGGCCAAGGGCGTGATCGCCCGCGACAAGCGGATCGATGCGCTGGAGGCAGAGGTCGACAAGCTGGCAATCCGCGTGATCGCCCTGCGCGCGCCGATGGCCGATGATCTGCGCGAAGTGATCGCAGCGCTGAAGATCGCCGGCGTGGTCGAACGGATTGGTGACTATGCCAAGAACATCGCCAAGAGCACCGACAAGATCGAGCATCGCAAGAAGTTCGATCCGCTGACCCTGATCCCGGCCATGGCTGAAGTGGCAGGGGAGATGGTCCATGACGTGATGACCGCCTTCGCCGCCCGTGACGCTACCTTGGCGACCGAAATTGTCGCCCGCGATGACAAGGTCGATGCCTTCTACAACTCGATCTTCCGCAACCTTGTCAGCCACATGATTGAGAACCCCACCTCGATCAGCAGCGCAGCCGAACTGCTGTTCGTCGCCCGCAATATCGAGCGGATTGGCGACCATGCGACCAATGTGGCCGAGATGGTCCACTATGCGGCAACCGGGTCTTACCTGACCGACCGGGAAGACCCGGCGGGAGCCTGAGCGGCTGAACGCGCCCTTGTCTCTTCGGCGTCACCCTGAACTTGTTTCAGGGTCCATCGTGCAGCCAGGCGATGTCACGCAATTGCAATCAAATCGCTCCAGCAGCGCAAGGCATGAAACCTTCGAGCAAACCGAGATATGGACCCTGAAACAAGTTCAGGGTGACGGCCTTGGTTGGGTTAGCGATGGAGCAATTTGTATATGAGCAAGCCGCGCCTTTTGCTGGTTGAGGATGATCCGGCGCTGGCCGAACTGCTTGAATTCCGCTTCGCTGCGGAAGGCTATGCCGTAACTGTCACGCCCGATGGCGATGATGCCCTGCTCTTCGCCCAGGAAGAGGCACCCGACTTGGTCGTGCTCGATTGGATGGTCGAAGGCACCAGCGGGATCGAAGTCTGCCGCCGCCTGCGCCGCAACAAGGCAACCGCTGCGGTGCCCATCGTCATGCTGACCGCGCGCGACACCGAGGATGACCGCGTGCGCGGGCTGGAAACCGGGGCCGACGATTACCTCGTCAAGCCGTTCTCCCCGCGCGAACTGGTTGCCCGCGTC
>JBEGJL010000292.1:0-5879 GCA_041184605.1 Pseudomonadota bacterium | reverse complement strand
GGCAGGGCCGAGCTATCTGCCTGAATAGACCATCGCGGTCCGCTATCCGTCAAGCCTGCGGTTACCGACTGTTTGCCGAACAGCACGAAGGCCGCCATCGCCAGCACGGAGGCGGCAATCGACAGGGCAAGCTGCTTGCTCATCGTGGTGAACTCCAACGGACAATCGGGGCGGCATGTGGTGCCGATCCTGCTGCAATGCAATACCAACTTTTGCCCATCATTCCTTAATCTTCGCTGTATGGCGCTTTCGCTTGCGCGGACTCGGGCGCCGGGCTTATCGCCGCCAGATGAGCAGAGCGCGCCGATCAGACAGCTGGGGCTTTCCGCGGTGGGGCGGCTATGGCGGCGCGCGCGAGACCGTGCAGGTGCGCCTGTGCGATCGCAGCGGTTGTAACGAACCGGGCACTTGCCCTGCCCCCAAGTCTCCGAATAGCCCGGAACGCTGGATGTTTTGCCAGGACCACGCGGCTGAATACAACCGCGGCTGGGATTACTTTGCCGGCCTGACGGCAGAGGAGGCCGCCGAGCGCGAGGCGCAGGAACGCCAGACCCACGAAGGCTTCAAGGAATCGGCGCACTACAGTTGGGCGGGTTCTGGCGACGGGACCCGCACGCGTGACGAATTGCGTGCGCTGGAATTGCTGGAGCTGGAGCCCGACGCCGATTTTGAGGCTATCAAGAAAAGTTACCGGGCCAAAGCCAAGCAGGTCCACCCTGATCTGCGCCCCGGCGATGAAGAAGCGGCCAAGGCCTTTCAGGCGCTGCAACTGGCTTATGAAGTGCTGCGCCAGGGCGAGGAACGGCGCGAGTGGAAGGGCTGATCAGCGCTTCTTAAATCGCTTGATCGAGGCCGAGAACGACAGGACATTGCGCCCGGCATCGTCAATGATGCCGCGCACGAAAACTACGCTTCCCCCGGCGCGGACAACTTCGCCGCGAGCGGTCAGCATTCTTCCAGGCTCTGCCGCGCCGACGAAATCGCAATTCATATTCATGGTCACTCCGTGGACCGAAGTGTCCATGCCTCCGGCGATCATGAACAGGGCATAGTCGGCAAAGGTCATCAGCGCCCCGCCGTGGATATTGCCTCCGCCATTGCGGTTCTTGGCTTCGGGAATGAAGCCGCAGAGCACACCGTCGCCATCAGGCTTGCAGTAAAACGGCCCGGCATGCTCCTCGAAATGGTCAACCGGCTCCCAATGGTACCAGCCTGCCCATTGGCCTTCGGCAACTTTGGCCAGGCCCGGGCGGAGGCTGGGTTCGTCCTGCTGCAGTTTGTCGTGGGTGTGCTCGCTCATACGAGGAGCCTGAAGCAGAAGCCGCCAATCCCTGCAAGGCCTAGCCCAGCGCGGCGACTGCCCAGACCACCCCGACCATCAGTGGTACGCCGGCCAAGTCGAGCAACAGCCCAGCCTTGAGCACGCGCGGCAGCGCAATATGGCCGGTTGCCCAGGCAAGGGCATTGGGCCCGGTCCCGGCCGGCAGCATGAAGCCCCAAGAGGCGGCGAGTGCGGCCGGCAGGGCCAGCAGGATCGGATCCGCGCCCAGCGCAACAACCAGCGCGCCGACCACCGGCATGATGCCACTGGCGGCAGCGATGTTGCTGGCGAATTCGGTGATAAGTACCACGAAGCCCACCAGCACCAGCGCTACGATCGGCAATGGCACGGCCTTCAGCGGCAGCAGCATCTGGCCCATCCAGTCGGCCAGGCCGCTCTCAGTCATGCCCATGGCAAGTGCCAGGCCACCGCCGAACATCAGGATTACGCCCCACGGCGCGCGATTCGCCTCTTCCCACTTGAGCAGCGGGCGGCCCGTGCCGTCAGGAATGAAGAACAGGGTCAGTCCGGCCAGCGCGGCAATGGTCCCGTCATCCAGCCCGCCAGGCGGGAACAGCGGCTTCAGCAGCGGCATGGTTACCCAGGCCAGCACGGTCAGCGCGAAGATCGGGGCAAGGCGTTTTTCCGGTGTGGTCCAGCCTGCGGGTAGGTGGATGGCGGCGCGGGCTGCTGCCGGATCAAAGCTGCTCTCACCAATCTGCTGGACCTTGGCGATGATCAGCGCCGCCAGCGGCACGGACAAGGCGACCAGTGGCAGGCCATACATTGACCACTCGAGGAAGCTGATCTCCACCCCCAGGCTTTTTTGAAGCAGGGCGACTGCAATGGCATTGGTGGGCGTGCCGACGATCGTGCCATAGCCGCCCAGCGTCGCAGCGAAGGCCACGCCCATGGGCAAGGCTCCGGCCATGCCTTTCGTCTCACCCTCGATTACGCCGCCCGAAGCGAGCATTGCCAGGGCCATCGGCATCATGATCAGCGCGGTAGAGGTGTTGGAGATGAACATGCTGATCAGCGCCGTCGCACTCATCACCGCCAGCAACAGCCGCAGCGGAGAATGCCCGGCGCGGGCCAGGATCGCCAGGGCCAACCGGCGGTGCAATCCGGTCCGCTCGATGGTCAGGGCCAAAAAGGCCCCGCCAAGGAACAGGAACATGACCGGCGAGTAATAGGTTGATGCCGTCTTGTTGGCATCCGCCACGCCAATCATCGGCATGACGATGAACGGCAGCAAGGCTGTGACCGACAACGGCAAAGCCTCGGTCATCCACCAGGCTGCCATCCACCAGACCAGCCCGGCCATGGGCCAGGCGGATTCGGGCATGCCTGCGGGAGCCTGCGTCAGCAGGGTCAGGAGGAAGCCGAACGGGCCAAGCCAAAAGGCAACGCGCCGTGCGGTCATGCTTCCTCCCCCTGTTGCGGCCTTAGCCAAACTTACTTCGGCGACAGCACCATCAGCATCTGGCGGCCTTCCATGCGGGGATAGGCCTCGATCTTGGCATCTTCCGCGGTGTCTTCCTGCACCCGCCGAAGCAGGTTCATGCCCAGCTGCTGGTGCGACAGTTCGCGGCCGCGGAAGCGCAGGGTGACTTTTACCTTGTCGCCCTCGCCGATGAACTTGTGGATCGCGCGCATCTTCACGTCATAGTCGTGATCGTCGATGTTCGGACGCATCTTGATCTCCTTGATCTCCTGCGTCTTCTGGTTCTTGCGCGCGGCATTGGCCTTTTTCTGGGCCTCGTACCGGAACTTGCCGACATCAAGGAACTTCGCCACCGGCGGATCGGCGTTGGGAGAAATCTCCACCAGGTCCAGCCCTACTTCGGCTGCCTGTTCGATCGCTTCGCGGGTATACATGACGCCAAGGTTCTCACCGTTTTCGTCAATGACGCGGACCTTGTCCGAGGTGATCATCTGGTTGTAGCGCGGCCCGCTCTTCACGGGGGGCGTCAGCATGCGCCGGGGTGGGGGTGCTATAGTTCCTGCTCCTTTGGGCAATGTCTCAATGCGCGCGTCCTTAATCCGAATCCCCGCGCGGTGGAAGCGGCGATTTTAGGCGGCTTCCTGCCAGACGGGAACCCTTACCAGCTTGCCCTGTACGGGTAGCACCGCATGGACCGCCCGGGCGGGCTGCATTGCGGCGATGATCGCCGGGTCAGCTACGTCCATTCCCCCGGTCAGCGCGCCGAAAGCCGGCAGGATCAGCTTGCTTTCGCTGGCTGCCCAGCAGGGCCGGGCGACCGACCTGCCCCGCGCGGAAATCCGCAGCTTGGGGTGGAAATGGCCCGAAAGTTCGGCCCGGATTTCCCCGGCTCGCGCCTCATGGCGCAGAACCAGTGGCCCGACGGTCAGTTCCTCAAGCATGGTTCCGGGTGCGGCCCCGGCATCGTGGTTCCCGCCGATCCACACCCAGTCGACCACGCGGGTCAGTGCAGCCAGCATCCCGGCGGCGTGCGGCTCCAACCGGTTCGCGCCATCGCCATCATGGAAGTTGTCCCCCAGGGTGAAAACCCGTCGGGCCCCGCTGGCCCGGATGGCGCGGGCGACGCGTTCCAGGGTCTCGCGACTGTCATAGGGCGGCAGCATCTGCCCGAAGCGGGCAAAGAAGCTGCCTTTTTCCAGGTGCAGGTCCGCCACCAGCAGCGCTTGCTCACGCGGCCAGTAAAGGGCGCCGCCATCGAGCAGCGCCATATCCTCACCGGCGAACGAAAAGGGAACCATGGCTTTTCCTTGCCGGAAGGCCGTTCGCTTGGCAAGGGCGGGTCATGACCGATTGGACCCCATACACCGCGCGCGCCAAGACCTGGTTCGAAAGCCTGCGTGACCGGATCTGCGCCGAATTCGAAGCGATCGAAGCCGAGGCCGGCAGTGCCGCCCGGTTCGATTACCAGACCTGGCAGCGCAAAGAGGAAGGCAACCCCAATCCCGGCGGTGGCACGCGCGGGGTGATGAAGGGCAAGGTGTTCGAAAAGGTCGGCGTCAATGTCTCGACCGTCCATGGCACCTTCGCACCGCAATTCGCCGGCTCGATCAATGGCGCAAGCGAGGACAATCCCGGCTTCACCGCCACCGGCATCAGCCTGGTCGCGCACATGGCCAATCCGCATGTGCCGGCAGTCCACATGAACACCCGCTTCCTGACCACGACCAAGGCCTGGTTCGGCGGTGGCGGCGATCTCAATCCCCCGATCCCCTATGCCGAGGATACCGCAGATTTTCACGCCGCCTTCCAGGCTGCCTGCGATGCCCACGATCCGGCCTATTACCCGAAGTTCAAGGCCTGGGCTGACGAGTACTTTTTCATCCCCCACCGCAATGTCCACCGCGGCGTGGGCGGCATTTTCTACGATCATCTGGAATGCGCCGACGATGCCGGTTTTGAGGCCAATTTTGCCTTTACCCGCGATGTTGGCGAGGCATTCCTGGCGGTATTCCCCCAGCTGGTCCGGCGCCGCATGGGCATGGCCTTTAGCGATGCCGACAAGCGTCAGCAGCTGGAATGGCGCGGCCGCTATGCCGAATTCAACCTGGTCTATGATCGCGGCACGCTGTTCGGCCTCAAGACTGGCGGCAATATCGATGCCATCCTGATGAGCCTGCCACCGGAAGCCACCTGGTCGTGATCGGCGGCAAAAGCGCTTGCGGGTTTGGGGGCTGATCCCCCACATAGGTAGCAATGCTGCGCCAGTATGAACTTGTCGAGCGGGTGCTCGCCTATGATCCGGACGCCGATGAGGCGATGCTGAACCGGGCCTATGTCTATACCGTGCAGAAGCACGGCACGCAGAAGCGCGCCAGCGGCGATCCCTATTTCAGCCATCCGGTAGAAGTCGCCGGCCTGATGACCGAGCTCAAGCTCGACCAGGACACCATCATCACCGCGCTGCTCCACGATACGGTCGAGGACACCCTGGCGACGACCGAAGAGATCGAGCGCTTGTTCGGGCCCGATGTCGCGCGGCTGGTCGATGGGGTGACCAAGCTCTCCAAGATCGAGGTGATGAGCGAGAACGAGCGCGCGGCTGAAAACCTGCGCAAATTCCTGCTGGCGATGAGCGAGGACATCCGCGTCCTGCTGGTCAAGCTGGCCGACCGACTGCACAACATGCGCACGCTCCATTTCATCAAGAGCGATGAGAAGCGCCGACGCATCGCGCGCGAGACGATGGAGATCTACGCCCCGCTGGCCGAGCGGGTGGGCATGTACGAATACATGCGCGAGATGCAGCTCCTGGCTTTCGAGCAGCTTGAGCCCGAAGGCTATGCCACGATCACCGGGCGATTGGCCCAGATCCGCGAAACCGACGGCGGGCAGGTTGACGCGATCGCCCTGGCAATCAAGCAGGCGCTGGCCGAGGCGGGCCTGAAGGTTGAGGTTTCGGGGCGCGAAAAGCACCCCTATTCGATCTGGAAGAAGATGGCCGAACGCCATGTGTCGTTCGAGCAGATCACCGATATCATGGCCTTCCGGGTGCTGACCGAAACCACGGCGGACTGCTACCGCGCGCTGGGCGTGCTGCACACCACCTGGCAGATG
>JBEGJL010000291.1:0-2560 GCA_041184605.1 Pseudomonadota bacterium | reverse complement strand
TGGCTTGACCCCGTTTGCCTTCGCTGATTGAGGTAGCTGTAAGGTTTACCGACATTTCATAAGTCCCCGTTAGGCAGGCCGGGAGTTCCTCTCGGGTTGCGGGGCCAATGATCCGGCTGTTCAAACATTACATTCCCCACGCGGTGATCCTGGTCGGGGTACTGGACCTGCTCCTGCTCTATTTGGCGGGAGATTTGTCCTGGCGGTTTCGCGCCAGCCAAATCGGCATGGATCCCGGCGGCATCGGTGATCGGTTTTGGCAACTGGCTGGACACGCCGGGGTGATGCTGAGCGCGATGATTGCGGTTGGGGTCTATGGACCGGAGGCGCTGCGATCGATGCGCTATGCGACAGCCCGGCTGCTGGTCGCAGTTTCATTTGGCATCATCGGTCTGGCCTTCCTCGATTTTATAATCGGGGGAGGCAACTTCTGGCGCTCGACCCTGGCCTACGCGATGATCGGATCGGTCTTTGCGCTGGTGCTTAATCGCATGCTGGTTGGGGCGGCGGTTGGGGCCGATGCCTTTCGCCGCCGGATCCTGGTACTCGGTAGCGGAGAACGTGCCGAACGTCTGCGGCAGCTGTCCCTGCGCCCCGAAAGCGGCTTTCGGATCGGTGGCTTCGTTGCGATGACGGACAGCCAGCCGATCGTGACTGGCGCAGTGGCCCGTGGATCGATCGAGGACCTGACCGATCATGTCGAACGACTTGGGGTCAGCGAGGTGGTGCTGGCACTGGAAGAGCGGCGCAATTCCCTGCCGTTGGCGGACTTGCTGCGGATCAAGACCACCGGGGTCCAGGTCAACGATTTTTCCAGCTTTATCGAACGTGAAACCGGGCGGGTTGACCTGGACACGGTCAATCCCAGCTGGCTGATCTTTTCCGACGGCTTCTCCTCTGGGCAAGCCGTATCGCGCGCCTTGAAGCGCCTGTTTGACATCATCGCCAGTGGACTGGCCTTGTTGCTGACCGCGCCGGTGATCCTGCTGTTTGCCGTGCTGGTCCGGCTGGATAGCAAGGGACCGGCGCTCTACCGACAAAGGCGGGTCGGCCTTTACGGCCAGTCGTTCGATGTGATCAAACTGCGATCGATGCGCACCGATGCCGAAGCGAACGGCGCGCAATGGGCGGCCAAGGACGATCCGCGCGTTACGCGGATCGGCAATTTCATACGCAAGACCCGGATTGATGAGCTGCCCCAGCTCTGGACCGTGCTGAAAGGCGAAATGAGCTTCGTCGGGCCGCGGCCGGAGCGCCCCCAGTTTGTTGCCGACTTGGAGCAGCATCTGCCCTATTATGCCGAACGCCACATGGTTAAGCCCGGGATCACGGGTTGGGCGCAGATCAACTATCCCTATGGCGCCTCGATCGAGGATGCCCGGCACAAGCTGGAATACGATCTCTATTACGCCAAGAACTATTCGCCATTCCTTGACCTGCTGATTCTGTTGCAGACACTGCGGGTGGTGCTGTGGAACGAGGGGGCGCGCTGAAGTGGGCGCGACAACCGGCATCTGGCAGATTATCGGGGCAGCTGCCTGGGGCAGCGGGGCCTTCGCCAGCTTGTTGGTGGCTGGGACGCTCTACGCTCGTCCAGACAGGTTTGGAACGGCACGGAAGGCGCTGATCCTTGCGCTGGGTGTTACCGGTCTTTGGGCGCTGATCGGGGCCTTGGCTGGAGCCGCATCGATCTGGGCGGACATGGCCGACAGCCTGCGCGATCTGGCCTGGCTTTTCGCGGTTTACCGGCTTTTCGCGATCGACGGTCGCCACTCTAGCCTCCGGCCGGTGCGTCCGCTGCTGGCTGCGCTGAGCTTTGTCGAACTGCTGCAACTGGCGATCATGCTGTTGCAGGTTTCCAACCCGATTGGCGGCCTGCTGGCCGACCTGGCGTTCAAGACGGTTACCCTGTTTCGCATTCTGGTGGCGACTGGCGGGCTGATGCTGGTCCACAACCTCTATGGCGGTACCGGCCCGGATACCCGGCTTGTGTTGCGCTGGCCGGCCTTGGCCTTCGCGCTCCTGTGGGGCTTCGACCTGAACCTGTATACGGTGTCGTATCTGCGGGGCCAAGACATGGTCGGGCTGATCGCAGTCCGCAGCCTGCGGCGCTGGTACTGGCGTTGCTGCTGGCCTTTGGTCTGCGACGCGGGAGCGAGGCGTTGCGGTTCAGCCCGTCGCGGACCGTGGTGTTCCAGTCAGCTTCGCTGATGATTGTTGGGGCCTATCTGGTCTTCATGGTGGCAATCGGGCGCTGGCTGGCCTGGGCCGGGCAGGAGCTGACGGCGGAACTGCAACTCGCGTTTGCCGGCATCACGGCTGTCGTTTTGGCGGTGCTTGCGGTGTCGCGCGGGCTGAGGGCCTGGCTGCGGGTGATGCTATCCAAGCACCTGTTCCGGCATCGTTACGACTATCGCGAGGAATGGTTGCGCTTTACCCGAACCATGGGTCGTCAGGGACCGGATGGTGCCAGCCTGCACGAGCGGGTGATCCGGGCGCTGGCCGATATGACAGGCAGCCCAGCCGGCCTACTGCTAACCTTGACTGAGCAGGGCGAACT
>JBEGJL010000290.1:0-6306 GCA_041184605.1 Pseudomonadota bacterium | reverse complement strand
ACACTCGGGCCAGTCGGTCTGAATCGAGCGGGGCGGCGCCACTGGCGACCGCCCCGTTTGCTTGTGGGCTATTGCGGCGTGAAGGCGCGGCGGATGTAGACCGGCATATGCTCAGCGATTTGTTCCAGCGGCGTAACGGTCATGCCGATCCGGCTCATCCGGGCCAGCCATTGCGGTGCACCGGATGCCAGGGCAACGAAGATATCGCCTTCGACTGCGGGAAGCCGTCCGGCTGCGATATGGGGCCTTGCCCAGGCCTGGCCGCGTTCGCTGATTGCATCGCGCAATTCACTCGATTCGGCGGCAAAGCGTTCGATCCACTTTGACCCGGACACGTCGAACATGAAGGCTGCCCCACCCGGCTCTTCACGCTGGAAGTCAAAGGCTGCCCGGACCGCCGCCTCGACCCCGTCAAGGGGATCTTCCGGCTCGATCATGGCCTCCATGATCCTGTTCCAGAATTCTGCCCGGACCATTGAATAAACCGCGTAGCCAAGGGCTTCCTTGGTGGGGAACTGATGAAACAGGGCGCCATTAGACACAGCTGCGGACCGGCAAATTTCCGCGACCGAGGTTTCGTCAAATCCCTTGGTCAAAAACAACCCCCGGGCCGCGCTGACAATCCGGTTGCGGGTGTCGGATGATCGGTTCTGCTTCACCTTCGGGTCTTTGCTATAGTTTACCAATCGTTGCAATGGTTTGGAGCGCTACTCCCCCCATCGCTTGAAGCTGGGTTGGGGCAGCTTGGCCGTGCGTGCCCGCTCATAGGCGGCGCCGGCTTGAAGCAGGGCATGATCCTGCCACTTTGCCCCCATGAACGAAAGACCGACTGGCATGCCCTCGACCGCGCCCATCGGCACGGTCAGATGCGGATAGCCCGCGATCGCGGCAAGGCTGCCGGCTCCGACATCGAGGAAACGGTCGCCGGAAATGAGGTCACTCGCCCAACCCGGGCCTTCGGTTGGGGCAATCAGTAGGCTGACCCTGTTATCGGCCAGCAGTTTGTCGATCCCCAGCTCACCTGCCAGCTTGACCGAATTGGCCCGCGCCTTGGCATAGGCTTCGGCATCGGTCAGCTTGTCGGCGGCAATGAAGGTTTCTTGCCCAAACCAGCGCAGTTCCTTGTCGGCATTGGCCTGGTTGAATTCGACCACCTCTGCCAGGCTTCGCGGCAGTCCGGTTCCCAGCAGGGTCTTTAGATAGGCGTTAAGATCGCGCCGAAGCTCATACCGCAAGACATAGCCTTCATCGCGGTACATTGAATTGTCCGGCTGGAAATCGATTTCGACGATTTCCGCACCGGCTGCCTTGAGGTCGGCAACTGCCTGCTCGAACACCTTGCGCACACCCGCGTGGCTGCCGATGGCCCGGGTCAACACGCCGATCCGCATGCCTTTGAACGAGGCAGCGGCAAGGCCCTGGGTGAAATCGGTCTTGTGCGCATCGGCTTCGGCGGTTGCGGCATCGGCGGGATCGCTACCGGCGATGGCGTTCAACAGCTCCGCAGCGTCGATGACAGTCCTGGTCATCGGCCCGGCAGTATCCTGGCTGGCGCTGATCGGTACCACATGGGTGCGGCTGACAAGGCCCACTGTCGGCTTCAGGCCCACGATCCCGTTGATGCTGGCGGGACAAGTGATCGATCCATCAGTCTCGGTCCCGATTGCTGCCCAGGCCATACCCGCTGCGATGGCCGCGCCGCTGCCCGAAGATGAGCCACAGGAATTGCGATCAATCGCATGTGGGTTCTTCGTCAGGCCGCCGACTGCGCTCCACCCAGAAGTGCTGGGTGAGTTGCGGATATTGGCCCACTCGCTGAGGTTGGTCTTGCCAAGCACCACTCCGCCTGCAGCGCGCAAACGGGCAATAAGTGGCGCGTCACGCTCTGTTCGATTGTTGGCGAGGGCAAGCGAACCGGCAGTCGTCGGCCACTCGCGGGTTTCAATATTGTCCTTCACCAGCACGGTTCGCCCATCGATCGGCCCGCTTCCGGCAAGGCGCGCAGCATCCTGGGGTGCATTCGGATTGGCTGCGATCACAGCGTTTAATTGCGGCCCCTTGGCAGAATCGTCCAAGCGGGCAATTGCTGCAAGATAAGCTTTCGCCTCAGCCGCTCGTCGGGCGGGGGTTTCCGCAGACGCGGGGGCAATTGCGGTGCATAACGCCGTTGCCGCCAGTAACAGGCTTGGGGACCGGGCAATAACGGATGCAAGGCGGACCATTCATCAACTCCGAACTGCTAGAATTAACTGCTCGCAAGCTTATGGTCACAGCGGTGCAAACATCAATCGGTTAACGCCCTTGAACATCGCGCCACCAGCGACGACATAGGCGGGAACCAATTACATGAGGAATTCCATGCTCGACCTGTTCAATCAGCCCGGCGCCCAGGGCAAGTTCAACTACGATCCGGTCACCGGTGCGCTGATCCCCGTTGTGGTTGAACAGTCGAGCCGCGGCGAACGCAGCTTTGACATTTACTCGCGCCTTTTGCGTGAACGGATCATCTTCGTGACGGGCGAGGTTGAGGATCACATGGCTTCGGTGATCGTCGCTCAGTTGCTGTTCCTGGAAAGCGAGAATCCATCAAAGGATATCTCGATGTACATCAATTCGCCGGGCGGCGTGGTGACGGCCGGTCTCGCGATCCACGATACGATGCAGTATATTCGCCCGCGCGTTTCGACCGTCTGCATCGGCCAGGCCTGCTCGATGGGCTCGTTCCTGCTCGCTGCCGGTGAGCCTGGTATGCGGATTGCACTGCCGAATGCCCGCGTGATGATCCACCAGCCTTCAGGCGGCGCGCGCGGCATGGCCAGCGACATCGAGATTCAGGCGCGCGAAATCCTGCGCCTGCGCCAGCGCATGAATGCGCACTATGCCAAGTACACCGGCAAGACCGTGGAAGAGATCGAGAAGGCGGTTGACCGCGACACGTGGCTGGAAGCCGACGAAGCGTTGGCCTTCGGTCTGGTCGACAAGGTTTTTGAAAGCCGGCCCAACACCGATTCCGACACCTCGGGATCGGGCGGCGCGCCGGAGTAAGCTGCGAAGGCTTTGCTAACCTTGCCGCTTCAGCCTGGGGCAAGCTCCCCTATGCTAGGCGCCGGGATTGATTAATGCACTCGCCCGGCTAGGATTGGGTGAGTCCCGCTCTAGCGGGAAACAGGAATAGGCATGACGAAATTGAGCGGATCCGACGCGAAAAGCACCCTCTACTGCAGCTTCTGCGGCAAGTCGCAGCATGAGGTACGCAAGCTGATTGCCGGCCCTACGGTGTTCATCTGCGATGAATGCGTGGAACTGTGCAACGACATTATCCGCGAGGAAACCAAGGCTGGTATCGCCGGGAAGAAGGACGGCGGCGTCCCCAGTCCGAAGGACATCTTCGAAACGCTGAACGATTACGTGATTGGCCAGGAGCGTGCGAAGCGCGTGCTCTCGGTGGCAGTCCACAACCACTACAAGCGGCTCAAGCACAGCGGCAAGGGCGGCGATGTTGAGCTTTCAAAGAGCAACATCCTGCTGGTCGGGCCGACCGGTTCGGGCAAGACCCTGCTTGCGCAGACGCTGGCCAAGACCTTCGACGTTCCCTTTACCATGGCCGATGCAACCACGCTGACCGAAGCCGGTTACGTGGGCGAAGATGTCGAGAACATCATCCTCAAGCTGCTCCAGGCCAGCGACTATAACGTCGAGAAGGCCCAGCACGGGATCGTCTACATCGACGAGATCGACAAGATCAGCCGCAAGGCGGAAAACCCATCGATCACGCGCGACGTTTCAGGCGAAGGCGTGCAGCAGGCTTTGCTCAAGCTGATGGAAGGCACCACCGCATCCGTGCCGCCGCAGGGGGGGCGCAAGCATCCGCAGCAGGAATTCTTGCAGGTCGATACGACCAACATCCTGTTTATCTGCGGCGGGGCCTTTGCCGGGCTTGAAAAGATCATTGCCGATCGTTTGCAGAAGCGCTCGATCGGTTTCGGCGCGCATGTGGCTGATCCAGACAAGCGCCGGGTGGGCGAACTGTTGCAGAAGGCCGAGCCGGAAGACCTGCTGAAGTTCGGCTTGATCCCCGAATTCGTCGGCCGCCTGCCGGTGATCGCCACGCTGGAAGACCTTGATGTCGAAGCCTTGGTCAAGATCCTGCGTGAGCCGAAGAATGCCCTGATCAAGCAGTATTCCAAGCTGTTCGAGCTGGAAGACGTAACCTTGACCTTCACGGACGAGGCGCTGGAAGCGATCGCCAAGAAGGCCATCGAGCGCAAAACCGGCGCCCGCGGGCTGCGATCGATTGTCGAGGGGCTGCTGCTCGACACGATGTTCGATATCCCGAGCGAGGCCGAGATTGCCGAGGTCGTGGTCGACAAGGACGTGGTCGAGGGCCGCAAGGAGCCCGTCCGGGTCGTCAAGGCGAAAGAAGAGGCGGCCTGAGGCCGCCTCTCACGCCAAAATCAGTTTGACTGCTTGAAGAACACTTCGCCGTCACGCTTGACGACGACGTCCTTCTGAACGCTGGTCTTAAGCTGCCAAGCATCGCCGTTCTTGACCCAGGTGTCGTTCGAGGTGACTTCGAACTCCATGGTCGTTTCGTTGCCGTCAGGACCGGGGCGCGTGGCCTTTGCCGACAGTTGCTGCTTCACTGCGGCGGAGTTCCCGGTGACGGTCGCTTCGAGAACAGTCGTCTTGGCATCGCGGCCCATGGCGGCGGGCATGCGCTGCATCATCTGGGCCAATGAGGCGGCATCACGCACTTCGCCCTGAATGTCGGTCATGGTGTAACCTGGGGCGAGGATCGCTCCGATTGCGGCCTGATCCTGCGCCGCCATGGCGGCACGGAACGTGTCGTAGCGGGATTGGAACAGGGTCTTGGGATCTTCTTGCGCGGCGGCGCTGCCGGCAATAGCCACGGCGACAATTGCGCCAAACCAGGGTGAAACGCGCATTCTCAATCCTTTCCCGAAAACGGTGATGCTACCCTTAATGGTGATGGCCACCGTGGCCTGCAAGGCTGCACGGTTCGCCGCCCAGCTCGATCTGGATAGTCGAATGATCAATGCCGAAATGGCGCGCCAGTTCTTCGGCCAGCTTGTGCAGCATGGCATCGCCAGGATGGCCGCCAGGCATTTCGAGATGCGCGGTCAGCGCCGTCTCGGTGGTGCTCATTGGCCAGATGTGCAGATCGTGAACGGTTGAAACACCCGGGCGAGCCATCAACCAGCGTTGGACCGCGTCGGGATCGATGCCTGGCGGTACAGCCAGCAAGCCCATGCGCAGGGCATCCTTAAGCAAACCCCAGCTGCCCCAGCCAATCGCCAGCGTGATCAGCAGGCTGGTGAGCGGATCGATCCAGGCCTTTCCGGTCCACCAGATGAGTGCCCCGGCGACCACGACCCCCGCTGAAACCGCGGCATCGGCCAGCAGGTGCACGAAAGCCGCACGCAGGTTGAGATCGTCTTTTTGCCCGCTGGCGAAGAGCGCGGCGGACAATGCGTTGATGGCTATGCCGGTCGCTGCGACTGCCATCATCACCCCACCTTCGATCGGCTGCGGGTAGAAAAAGCGATGAATTGTCTCGAACAGGATCGCGCCGAGCGCGACCCACAGCAGGGCGGCATTGGCAATCGCCGCCAGGATCGACGAGCTTTTGAAGCCATATGTATAACCAGCCCTTGCGGGCTTGGCCGCAAGCACGCTTGCCGCCCAGGCAAGCAAAAGTGCAAGCACGTCGGACAGATTGTGACCGGCATCGGCCAGCAGCGCCATCGAACCGCTAATCAAGCCGGCCGCGACTTCAATCAGCACGAAGCCGGCATTGAGAGCGACTGCTAGGCCAAACGCGCGACCGGATCCCGCCACGGAATGGCCATGGGCATGGTGATCGTGATGGTGATGTCCGTGGCCGCGATGGTGATGAACCCCCGGGCCGTGATGGTGTGCGCCGCTCATTGCTGTCCCTTCACTGAGGACCGTTGCACAATTGCCGCAGTGCAGCAACAATCGTTCGCATTCAGATTGTCGTATAACCCGCAGTTTTGGGCCACTTTCCGGCATTTTCGAACGATAATTACGCTATGGTCCGGCTGGGGGAAATAATGTTCTCACCATAGCGACCTTCACAAAGGAAGGATGGGAACTAGTCACAGACTTGTCACGCGCGCCTGTTTAGAGGCCCGCATTGCGGCGCTATGAGCGTCCGCATCCGGCGTCCGGACGATTCGCGCCCGTGCCCGAAGACACGTGTTTCTCAAGTCTGCCACAACAGGGAACCCCTACGTCATGACGTAGGGGTTCCCTGTTGTGGCA
>JBEGJL010000289.1:0-9395 GCA_041184605.1 Pseudomonadota bacterium | reverse complement strand
ATACCAAGGTGATCGTCGCGACGGGCCACGGCGCGCGCGAAAGCGCGCTTCAGGCGATCGCGCGCGGCGCCTATGATTACTATCAGAAGCCTGTCGAAATCGAGACGCTGGGCCTGATTGTGCAACGCGCATGGCAGCTTCACCGGATCGAGGCGGAGAATCGACGCTTCACCAGTGAAACCATTCAGGACAGCAAGGTTCTGGGTCGCCTGATCACCGGGGCACCCGAAATGCTTAAGGTGGCGCGCACGATCGAGCGGTCTGCCAATACCAATGTTTCGGTCATGCTGCTGGGCGCCAGCGGAACCGGAAAGGAACTGCTGGCCCGCGGGCTGCACAATGCGAGCGACCGCGCGGGCGGGGCCTTCGTGGCGATCAATTGTGCCGCGATTCCGGAGAACTTGCTGGAAAGCGAGCTGTTCGGGCATGAAAAGGGCGCATTCACCGGCGCGATCAAGACCACTGAGGGGAAGATCGAACTGGCCCAGGGCGGCACTCTGTTCCTTGATGAAGTAGGCGATATCCCTCTGCCCTTGCAGGTAAAGCTGCTGCGTTTCCTGCAAGAGCGAGTGATTGAGCGGATTGGTTCGCGCAAATCGATTCCGGTCGATACGCGTATCGTTTGTGCCACCCATCAGAACCTTGAAGCCATGATCGTCGCGGGCACTTTCCGTGAAGACCTGTTCTATCGCCTGGCCGAAATCGTGGTGAAGATCCCCAGCTTGGCCGAACGCCCCGGAGATGCCGGGCTTCTCGCAAGGGTTTTTCTGGGCCGCTTTGCAAACGAGATTAACCCGCAGGTCAAAGGGTTCGCGAGCGATGCTTTGACGGCAATCGATGCCTGGCATTGGCCCGGCAACGTCCGCGAACTGGAAAATCGGGTCAAGCGGGCAGTGATCATGGCTGAAGGCAAGCTGATCGGCGCGGCTGATCTCGATCTGGCCCACATGGTCGGTCATGAAAACAGTGGCCTCAATCTGAAATCCGCACGTGAGGCCGCAGACCGCCGAGTTATCCGGCATGCCCTGGCCCGGTCCGAAGGAAACATTTCCAATACGGCCAAGCTGTTGGGGATCAGCCGGCCTACCCTTTACGACCTGCTCAAGCAGTATGACCTTCATGGCTGACAGACGCCTTGGCCTGCTGATGGCGGCGCTCTTTGTGCTGACCAGTCCGCTCAACGCGCGGCCCGATGATGTCGGCGCAGCGCTGACAGCGGCGGCCGATGCGGCGGCGCGTCAGGATGGCATCGCTGCGGAAGCGGCGATCAGGAGGGCTCTGTCAGCGGGTGCAAGCCAGGTCGATGTGGCTGCCCGGATGGGGGAGGCGCTGCTGTTGCAGGGGGACCTTGCGCGAGCGCGTGACTGGCTTGAACCGGGGCAATTCTCACAGCGTGACGCAGCCCTGGGCTGGCGCATGACCGGCCTGCTGCTGCGCGCCGAGGGGCGTCTGCCGGAAGCGGGAAGGGCCTATGACCGGGCGTTGGCGGTTGCTCCGAATGATCCGCTATTGTGGGTCGACATAGCCCGCTTGCGCTATAGCGGCGCAGAGCATTTCCTGGCCGTGGAAGCCGCCGAGCGGGCGTTCGAACTGGCGCCAAGCAATCCGCGGGCAATTGAACTGCGTGCGCAGTTGCTGATTGATGGAGCCGGTCCCGTCGCCGCGATCCCGATGTTTGAACGCGGGTTGAAGATTGCCCCCAATGACCGGGAACTGCTGGTCGGTTATGCCGGGGCCCTTGGCCAGGCAGGACGGGCGGTCGACATGCTCAAGGTTGCGCGTCGGCTTCATGCCCTTAACCCGCGCAGCCCGGTTCCCTTTTACCTCCAGGCGGTGATCGCCGCGCGGGCCGGGCAGATCGATCTTGCCCGAAGGCTGCTGGATCGCATGGGCAAAAACCTGAAGGAGGTGCCAGCCGCGGTGTTGCTGACCAGCGCGCTGGAGCTGGAGGCCGGCAATAGCGGCATTGCGGTTAACATGCTTGAACGGCTGGATCGGAGGCAGCCATTCAATCAGCGAGTACAATTGCTTTATGCCAAGGCATTGCTGATGGTGGATGACCACCCGCGATTGCGCCAGCGGTTTGTGCCAGATGCTGAGCGGCGCGATGCATCGCCTTATCTTCTGAGCATATTAGGACGATCATACGAGCGCACCGGTGATCGCGAAACCGCCGCGATCTATTTACAGCGTGCGGTGACAGCCGCTTTCTCATTCCCGCCAGAGCGGTTCCGGGAAGATCCGTTGTGGGCGGCGGGATCTTTTCAGGCCGCTGTGGTTGCTGGCGACAACGCGCTGCTAAATGGCGCGAATGGGCACGCTTTCGATGCTTACCGCGCCGCAGCTCGACTGCGCTATCCTGAATGGTTGATGTTGCGCGCCGCCTATGCTGGTGGCGGAGCAGAGGTCGTGCCGATGGCGGAAGAGTACCTGGCAGCCTTCCCGGATAGCCTTCTGGCTCCGCGCTTGATTGCTGACGCTGCCGCCCAGGACGGCAAATGGGATCGCGTGACAACGCTCCTTTCGGGCACAAGCCAGCGTCAAGGTTGGAGTGATCCAGGCGCGCTTGCAGATTTGGCGGTGGCAAGATTGCAAAGCGGGCAGGCGGAAGCTGCGCTTGCACCTGCCGAGACAGCCTATCGACTGCAAAGATCCAATGCCAATGCAGCACAAGCATTGGGGATGGTACTGGCCAAGCTGGGCCGGGATCCCGTGCGCGCGGCGAATCTGCTTAACAAGGCCGAGGCCTTGCGCGGCAGCAATCCTGCAATCGTCGCGGCGCGCGCGCAGTTGCAGTCACACTAGGCTGGTTTCCGCTCGACAATTCCGCTTGCCCCCGCCAAAACTAATCGCGCGATTAAATTTGGAGGAATACGCGATGGCAGGGGTTCTGGCTGGGGTAACTGTGATCGAACTGGCGGGCATCGGGCCTGGTCCGTTCTGCGGCATGATGCTGGCCGACCACGGCGCACGGGTGATCCGGGTGGAGCGGCCCGGCACTGCGAGCCGCTTTGGCGATGGCGGCAACCGCGATATCCTCAACCGCAACCGTGAGCGGATTGAGCTCGACCTCAAGGATCCAGCCGCGATCGAACAGCTCAAGAGCCTGGCAAAGTCTGCCGATGCGTTGATCGAAGGCTATCGCCCCGGCGTGATCGAACGCATGGGGATCGGGCCCGAAGTGCTGCTGGGCATAAATCCCAAACTGGTGATCGGCCGGATGACGGGGTGGGGTCAAGAAGGACCAATGGCTCCGCTGGCCGGGCATGACATCAATTATATCGCGCTATCTGGCGCGCTCCATTCCTATGGTCGCAAGGGCGAAAAGCCGACTTTCCCGGTCAATGCCGTGGGGGATTTCGGCGGCGGCGGCATGATGCTGGCTTTTGGCGTGGTCGCGGCGATTCTGCATGCGCGTTCGGGCGGAGCGGGTCAGGTGGTTGACTGCGCGATGGTCGACGGCGCGGCGATCCTCTCGGCCATGACCTATACTTTCCTGGGCAACGGCCAGTGGCGCGACGAACGCGGGGTCAACCTGCTCGATAGTGGCACCCACTTCTATGACACCTATGAAACGAAGGATGGCAAATACATCTCGCTCGGTTCGATTGAGCCACAATTCTATGCGATCCTGATGGAGAAGACGGGCCTTAGCGACGATCCGGACTTCGCCCAGCAGATGAACCCGATGAAGTGGGATGATCTGAAGGAACGGATGACCGCGCTTATCCTGACCAAGACCCGCGACGAGTGGTGCGCGATCATGGACGGCACCGACATTTGCTTTGCGCCGGTCCTGAGCTTGAATGAAGCGCCCAAGCATCCGCACAACGTTGCGCGCAGTACTTTCGTGGAGGACGGTGGCATGGTCCAACCGGCCCCGGCGCCGCGGTTTTCGGCCACGCCGGCACCAGCGGTGAAGCTCGCTGGGCGCTGAGTCGTTGCTGCGTCGCGTCGACCCGATGGTGCGGCTGCTGGCGCTCGCGATCGGGCTCGCGCTTGTCCTGCCGGTTCACGGCGCGGCGCGCGAGCTGGCCCAGTTCGTAGCCAATACGGCCGTTTTCCTGCTGTTTTTCCTCAATGGCCTGCGCCTGCCGCGCCATGAGGTGCGGGCCGGGATCGGCAACCACCGCCTGCTTTGGCCATTGGTAAGCTGGGTGTTCGGCGGCATGGCAGCGGCCGGATGGTTGCTGTGGCAGGGTGGGCAGGGGTGGATGCCGACCTTGTTGGCATTGGGATTCCTCTACCTCGGATGCCTGCCTTCAACCGTGCAATCGGCAACGGCCTATTCTTCATTGGCAGGCGGCAATGTTGCCAGTTCGGTGGTGGCAGCTGCGCTGCTCAACATCCTTGGTGTGTTCATTACGCCACCGCTTTTCTCATTGCTTGCCGGGAGCGGCGCGGCGGAATTCCACGCCGAGGGGTTGCTTAAGGTTGTCACAATCCTGCTGATCCCCTTCCTTCTGGGGCAGGCCATGCAAGGGCGGCTTGGTCAATGGGTTGCCGGGCATCGCCAACTCGTCACACGGATGGATCGGACTTCGATTGCGATTGCGGTTTACGTCGCGTTTTCTGGCGCGGTCGAGCAGCGGTTCTGGGAGCGGGTCGATCTGGCCGGCTGGCTGTGGCTGGCGGGAGGGACGGCGGTTTTCCTGCTGCTCGGCCACTTCGGCGCCTGGCTGCTGGGTGGGGCGATGCGGCTGGATCGCGCCAACCGCATCAGCTTCCTGTTCGCCGGGGCGCAAAAGAGCGTGGCCATGGGCGCGCCGCTGGCAACAGTACTGTTCCCGCCTTCCGCCGCCGGCATCGTGTTGTTGCCGATCCTGCTCTATCACCTTGTGCAGTTGGTGATCGCCGCGCCCATCGCAGCACGGCTCAATCCGCCCGGATAGCCTGTTCGATTTCGCTGTCAGGATAGCGCCGATTGTGGCGGATCGACCACCACAGCGACAATCCGATCAACACTGCGCCAACAAGCCCCGTTACCGTTTCGGGGATGTAGAACTTGGCCGATAGCAGCATGATCGCGCCCAAGGCGATGATCGCCCAGAAGGCACCGTGTTCGAGATAGCGATACTCGGACAGAGTGCCCTGCTTGACGAGGTGGATCGTCATCGAACGCACGAACATCGCGCCGATCGACAGGCCCAGCGCGATGATCACCATGTTGTTGGACAGGGCAAAGGCCCCGATCACGCCATCGAAGCTGAACGAAGCGTCGAGGATGTTGAGATAGAGAAAGCCGCCGAGGCCCGAACGTACCACTGCCCCTTGCAGCTTCAGCGCTTCCTCGCGCATTTCCAGCACCGTGGCGATCGCCTCAACCGAAATGAAGGTGACAAGGCCAAGAATGCCGGCGACCATGAAGGTCAGCGCCTCATCAGCCGGCAGCAATTGCGATACACCGTAAAGCACCAGCAGAAGCAGCGCGATTTCTGCGGCCTTGATATTGGAAACGAGCGAGAGCTTCTCCTCGATCCAGATGATCCAGTGGATGTCCTTTTCGCCGTCAAAAAAGAAGGACAGGCCGACCATCGCCAGGAACGCGCCGCCAAATCCGGCGATGCCGACATGGGCGCCGCTGACGATCCGTTCGTATTCGGCCGGATTGTTGAGGGATAGCTGGAGGGCGTCCATCGGCCCCAGCCCCGCCGCGATCGCCACGATTGCCAGCGGGAAGACGATCCGCATGCCGAATACGGCGATCACCATGCCCCAGGTCAGGAAGCGGCGTTGCCAGATATCGTCCATGTCTTTCAGCACGGCAGCGTTGACCACGGCGTTGTCAAAAGACAGCGAAATCTCAAGGATCGACAATACGAGAATGATCCACAGCATTGATGCGGTGGCGGCCACATTGGCCGTCATGGCCCAGCCATACCATGCGCCTAAAGCCAGACAGACGAGCGTGAAAAGGATCGAGCCCTTGTAGAAACGCATCAACATCGGCTCGCCCTATTTCGGCTGGTAGGTCTGTTCAATGCCCGGGAAGGAACGGTCCTGAACTTCGGCGGCATAGCGTGCTGCCGCGGCAGAAATTGTTTCTGCGACTTCCTCATACCGCTTCACAAAGCGGGGGACGCGATCAAACATGCCGAGCATGTCCTCGGTCACCAGCACCTGGCCGTCGCACTGGGCCGATGCGCCGATACCGATTGTGGGGCAGCTGACAGCCTTGGTCACGGCGATGGCGATGGGTTCGACCACGCCTTCGACTACGATAGCAAAGGCGCCGGCTTCATCGAGCGCCTTGGCATCCGCGACGATCTTGGCCGCCTCGGCATCGCTGCGGCCGCGGGCGTTGTAGCCGCCCAGCACGTTGACCGCCTGCGGGGTCAGGCCGACGTGGCCCATCACCGGAATGCCGCGCTGCGTCAGAAAGGCGACGGTTTCGGCCATAGCTGCCCCGCCTTCCAGCTTGACCGCCGCGCAGCCGGTTTCCTTGAGCAGCCGGGCCGCGCTTTCGAAAGCTTGCTGAGGTGAGGCTTCGTAAGCGCCAAACGGCATGTCTACCACCACGGCGGCATGGTAGGAACCGCGCACCACGGCTGCGCCATGGGCCGCCATCATGTCGAGCGTGACCGGCACCGAGGAGGGCAGGCCGTAAATCACCTGCCCCAGCGAATCCCCAACCAGCAGCAGATCGCAGTGCGCGTCAAGCAATTGGGCTTGCCGGGCGGTATAGGCCGTGAGCATCACGACGGGTTCAGCCGTCATGCCATCGACCTTGCGCTTGCGGATCGCGGGGATCGTCAGGCGCTTCATTGGCGCGGGTGTCGGGTTGGCGCGGCTGGTGGCCGTGTCGAGCTGAAAGGTCGTTGACATGACAATGGCCTTTAGACGGTCTCGCAAAGCTGGGGAAGTGCGGCGATTTGCGCTTGCCAATGGCCCGCTTGTCGCTAGCTTCCGGGCCAGATGCAAATGGGGGCCGGGCTATGTACCCGGCTCGGCACTTTTTAGGGGAATTGCATGTTCGGTCGCGTCAAATCTCTCGACGCCATTTTGGCCACTGCTGAAAAGAAATCACTGCACCGCTCGCTCGGTGCCTTCCAACTTACCATGCTGGGTGTTGGTGCGATCATCGGCACCGGGATCTTCGTGTTGACCGCCGAAGCGGCGCAGAAGGCTGGCCCGGCCATGATGATCAGCTTTATCATCGCCGGCTTTGTCTGTGCGGTGGCGGCGCTGTGCTACGCTGAAATGTCGTCAATGGTGCCGGTTTCCGGCTCAGCCTATACCTACAGCTATGCCGTGATGGGCGAAGTGCTGGCCTGGATGGTCGGCTGGGCCCTGGTGCTGGAATATGCCGTGGCGGCCGGGGCCGTTTCGGTCGGCTGGTCCGGCTATTTCGTGGGACTTTTGCGAGAATTCCTGGGCGTTAACCTGCCGGTCGCCTGGACGCAGGGGCCGATTGATGGCGGGATCATGAACGTTCCGGCCTTCCTGATCTCGCTGCTGGTCACCTGGCTGCTGGTGATCGGGACCAAGGAAAGCGCCTTCATCAATTCGATCCTGGTGGCGGTGAAGATCACCGCGCTCTCGCTGTTCGTGATTCTGGCCGTGCCGGTGATGAATGCGCAGAACTTCCAGCCGTTCGCGCCGCTTGGCTTTGCCGGGATTTCGGCGGCTGCGGCTTCGATCTTCTTTGCTTATGTCGGTTTTGACGCGGTTTCGACCGCGGCAGAGGAAACCAAGAACCCGCAGCGCAACATGCCGATCGGCCTGATCGGCAGCCTGGCGATCTGCACCGTGTTCTACATCCTGGTTGCTGCTGGCGTGATCGGCAGCGTTGGCGCCCAGCCGCTGTTCGATGCCGCTGGCAACCACATCGCGCCGGGGACCAAGGAACTGGCGGCTGCCTGCGCGGCGCAGGGCCACGAAGTGGTCGTCTGCTCGAAGGAAGCCCTGGCCTGGACGCTGCGCGAAATCGGCTGGCAGCAGATCGGCAACCTGGTTGGCCTGGCGGCCGGCCTGGCGCTGCCTTCGGTCGTGCTGATGATGATGTTCGGCCAGACCCGCATCTTCTTTGTGATGAGCCGCGACGGTCTGCTGCCCGAAGCGCTGAGCAAGGTGCATCCGAAGTACAAGACCCCGCACGTGGTGACGATCATCACCGGGGTGTTCGTGGCCTTTTTTGCGGCGCTGTTCCCGGTGGGCGCGCTGGCGGATATCTCCAACTCGGGCACGCTGTTCGCCTTCGCGATGGTGGCGATTGCCGTGCTGGTGCTGCGTCGGACCGATCCGAACCGGGCCCGTCCGTTCCGCACCCCGGCTGTGATGCTGGTGGCCCCGCTGGCCGTGATCGGCTGCCTCTACCTGTTCTTCAGCCTGTCGGGTTATACGCTGGCGCTGTTCGCAGGTTGGGCCGCGTTCGGTCTGGTGATCTACTTTGCCTATGGCCGCAGCCGCAGCCACGTTGGCCGCGGCCTGGTTGAAGTGCACGAAGGCGATGCCGGCATCCCGCCGCAGCCGGTTCCGCCGCTGCCGGGCGCCAAGCTCGACTAAGACATTCCAGTTCACCCGCAGGGGTGGGGAGAGAGGGGCCGCTTCCTGACGAGGGAGGTGGCCCCTTTTGTTATTACAACTGCGTTTCGATGTAGCGTCCTCAATCTTGTCACGGGCGTTCATTGCCAGGATGATACCCACGGTATTGATCGCGCCCATGATATCCGCCCAGATCGCCGAATTGGCGTCCTTGTCTCGTGCCTGGGTGGGGCAGGAGGGAAAGAGGACCATGTCGGACGGAGTTCCCTTGCCTGTTCCGCAAAACGGAACATAATGGGAACGAAAGGTCCGATTCGATGCTTGTCGCTGCTTCTCCTGATGCGCCAGTCCTGCCTGCCGCACTTGCCTCCCCGCTGAATGGGGCCATCCATACCGAGCTGTTCAGTGGCATGCAGGATTGTGCCGGGGCGGCCTTTGCCCTGGCGCTGGAAAGCCAGCAGGCCGTACCGGGGGATGAGCGGCCCTGGCTGTGGGTGCAGGATCGCCCCAGCCTGCGCCAGAACGGGCGCCCCTATCGTCCAGGCTTACCCCAAACGCTGCGCCATCGGTTGATCCATGTCGTCGCTACTACGCCGGAGGATGCGCTGTTCGCGCTGGAGGAGGGGCTGCGGTGTCGTGACCTGGCCTTCGTGGTGGGGGAGATCGCCGGCAATCCGCGTGGGCTTTCCCTCACTGCGCACCGCCGCCTCAGCCTGGCGGCGGAAAGGCATGGCGTGCCGCTGTGGCTGGTGCGCCTTGGGGCAGGGCGTGACATCTCTTCCGCTCGCCAGCGCTGGGCCCTGCGCCCGGCTGCTTCGCTTCCGCCGCGCTGGAACGCCCAGGCCCCCGGCACGGCCGCCTGGCACGCCGAACTGTTCCGCGCCCGCAATCACCCGCCCGGAGAATGGATC
>JBEGJL010000288.1:0-2847 GCA_041184605.1 Pseudomonadota bacterium | reverse complement strand
GTGGGCCGTGGTTGCCGGGCAGCCACTGCGGGAACAGCAAGGTCAGGCGCTGGGTGCCGGGCGCGACCGGCACGGTCTGGGTCACGCGGTAAACACCGCGCAGGGTATCGGTCGCGTCGATGTCGAGCGTCATGGTCCCGCCCGGATAGGGCGCGTCGACAGCATCGGGCACCTGCTGCGACAGCGGCACAGCAGTCGGGGCCGAAAGCGGGGTGGAGAGGGCCGGGGAGGCCAGGGCAAGCCCCAGGGTGGCGATAAGCGAGGAGGTGTAATGCTTCATGGGCCGGGAACTTGGCGGCAAGCGGGCCAGGCTGCAAGATTCGCCTGCGCTCTTTTCGACCAGCGTCGTTACCGCTAGGGGCAGCGCATGAGCACACCACAGGCAATTCGCGGCACCCAGGATATCTTCGGCGCAGAGGCCGAGGCCTTCGCCCACGTGGTCGAAACCTTTGAGCGCATCCGCAAGCTCTATCGCTTTCGCCGGGTGGAAATGCCGGTCTTCGAAAAGACCGAGGTGTTCAGCCGTTCGATTGGCGAGACCACCGATGTCGTTTCCAAGGAAATGTATTCGTTTGAGGATCGCGGCGGGGATTCGCTGACCCTGCGCCCGGAATTCACCGCGGGGATCTGCCGCGCCTACCTCAGCAACGGCTGGCAGCAATATGCCCCGGTCAAGCTGGCCACCCATGGCCCGCTGTTCCGCTATGAGCGCCCGCAGAAGGGCCGCTACCGCCAGTTCCACCAGCTTGACGCCGAAATCATCGGCGCGGGTGAGCCGCAGGCCGATGTCGAATTGCTGGTCATGGCTGATCAGCTGCTCAAGGAACTGGGCATTGCCGATGGCGTTACGCTGATGCTCAACACGCTGGGCGATGGGGCGAGCCGCGAAGCCTGGCGCGCGGCGCTGGTCGAATACTTCCGCGGCGTGAAGGGTGAACTGTCGGAAGATTCGCAGGACCGGCTGGAACGCAACCCGCTGCGCATCCTCGACAGCAAGGACCCGCGCGACAAGGCCTTCACCGATGCCGCGCCGAAGATCGACGATTACCTGAGCGCTGAGGCGCAGGACTTCTTTGGCAAGGTCACCGCAGGCCTCGACGCCGCGGGCGTTGCCTGGACCCGCGCCCCGGCGCTGGTGCGCGGGCTCGACTATTACCGCCACACCGCCTTCGAATTCGTCACCGACCGGCTGGGCGCGCAGGGCACCGTGCTGGGTGGGGGGCGCTATGACGGCCTCATGGAAAGCCTGGGCGGCGCGCATACGCCAGCGGTCGGCTGGGCGGCCGGGGTTGAGCGGCTGGCGATGTTGGTGGCCGATGCCGGGCAGGTCGCTGCCGATCTGCAGGACGTGATCCTGGCGATTGAGGACGATGCCGCGATTGGCTTCGGTATCGCCGCCTTGAAGGCCCTGCGCGCCGCCGGCCTGTCGGCGGATATGATTGCCACCGGATCGCCCCGCAAGCGGTTCGACAAGGCATCCAAGCTGCCTTCGCGCGTGCTGGTTGGCGTGACGCTGCGTGATGGCAAGATTGCGTGCAATTCCCGCTCGGCCGAACATGCCGCCGTGCTGGCGCGAGTGAACGCCGTGCTGGAAACGCTTCCGGCCTGATGTCCGTCCCTGACGCCCGTCTTCGCCAGATCACTGCCCGCTTCGCCGAACTGGAGGCGCGGCTGGCATCTGGCCAGCTGGAGGGCAAGGACTTCGTTGCCGCCAGCCGGGACTTTTCGGAGCTGGAGCCGGTCGCGAAGCTGGCCGAAGAGGTCATGGCCATGCGCGGCGAGCTGGCCAGCCTGGCCGAGCTGGACGATCCCGAAATGCGCGAGCTGGCCGAGGAGGAAATGGCCCGGCTGAAGGAAGCCCTGCCCGCAGCCGAGCACCAGCTGGCGATTGCCATGCTGCCGCGCGATGCTGCCGACAGTCGCTCGGCCATGCTGGAAATCCGCGCCGGAACCGGGGGCGATGAGGCCGCGCTGTTCGCCGGTGACCTTTACCGGATGTACGAACGCTTCGCCGCCGAACAGGGCTGGCGGATCGAGCCGGTCAGCATGAGCGCGTCCGAGGTGGGCGGCTTCAAGGAAGTGGTGGCGCAGGTCACCGGCAACGGCGTTTTTGCGAAGCTGAAGTACGAAAGCGGCGTGCACCGCGTGCAGCGCGTGCCCGTGACCGAGAGCGGCGGGCGCATCCACACCTCGGCCGCAACTGTCGCCGTCCTGCCCGAGCCGGATGAGGTCGACGTGCAGATCGAGGACAAGGACCTCAAGATCGACGTCTACCGCGCGAGCGGCGCAGGCGGGCAGCACGTCAACACTACTGATTCCGCGGTGCGCATCACCCATCTGCCAACCGGCACCGTGGTCACTTGCCAGGATGGCCGCAGCCAGCACAAGAACAAGGAAAAGGCGATGCAGGTGCTGCGCGCGCGCCTGTTCGAGGCCCAGCGCGATGCCGTGCAGGGTGAGGAAGCCGCCGCCCGCAAGGCGATGGTCGGTTCGGGTGACCGGTCCGAACGGATCCGCACCTACAATTTCCCGCAAGGCCGCGTGACCGATCACCGCATCAACCTGACGCTGCACCGGTTGCCGGAAATTCTGGAAGGGCCGGGGCTGACCGAACTGGTCGATGCCCTGATCGCCGAGGATCAGGCCAAGCGGCTGGCGGCGCTGGGCGAGTGAAGGCCACCCGCACCGTTGGCGAAGCGATCCGCGCGGCCACCGAACTGCTCATGGCACACGCACTTGGCGTTTCGCGTACCGATCTGCTGCTGCGGCACATGGACGCGCAACCTCCAGCGGGCTTGACGTCCATTCTGGACCGACGGGCAAACCACGAACCGATCGCCTATATCC
>JBEGJL010000287.1:0-3483 GCA_041184605.1 Pseudomonadota bacterium | reverse complement strand
CTTGCCTTGACCGGATTGTCCGTTGATCGCCACCGCCTGGGTGCCATTCATCATGTAAAAGCCGTTCGGCGCTTCATAGGCCAGCTTCAGGCCGGGGTGCGTGAACTTGCGCCCTTCGACCACACCCTGCTTGGGATCGTCGCCATAGGTCAGGCCCGCAATCCGGGTCAAAAAGGTGTCGCGATTGGTAACGCCGCTGGCATTGCTGCCCGCCCGGGCCAGCGCTGTGCGGACGCGCGATGCCGGATCGGGGTGGGTTGATGCCCATTCGGGCACCTGGCTACTCGATCCCATCAGCCGCGCATCCAGCGCATTCTGGTTCGCCAGCGATTGCAGCACACTGCTCATCGCGCGCGGATCGTAACCGGCCTTGCGCAGATAAGCGATGCCCAGGTTGTCGCTCTCGGTTTCCTGCCCGCGCGAATAACTGAGCGTTGCAAGCTGTGATCCTCGCAACCAGAGTACCTGAGCGATCTGGCCCACCCGGCCATTCCCCAGCAACGCACCGCTTATCACTGCTCCCAGCACGCCAAAGATCGTGTTTTTGGTTGCCGCGGTCTGGCGCTTGGCGGCGTGGCGGGCGGCCACGTGGCCCACCTCGTGCCCCAGCACCCCGGCCAGCTCCGCCTCGTTGTTCATCAGCGCCACCAGCTGCCGGGTGACGTAGATGTAGCCGCCAGGGATCGCGAAGGCGTTGTTTACCGGCGAATTAAGCAAGGTGACGGTAAAATCCCCCCGCGCATTGCTGAGCCCGGACTGGACCGCCACGTTCTTGCCGATCGATTCAACATAGGTGGCCTGCGGACCGACCTCTGCCCCGCCGAATTCCTCCAGCAATTGCGGATGGGCCTTGGCTCCTTCAGCCTTGTCCTTGGCACTGATTGCCTGCACCGGCGCTGCTTGCGGCACCGCTTGGGCGCTGGCCGCGCCGCCCCCGCAGGCCGAGGAAACCAGGATCGTCGCGCAGCCCGTCGTAGCAAGCGCGATATATCTGAATTTGCTGGACATCGAGAGCAGTTCCCATTCCAATTGACCCGATCCTCTTGCTAGACCGGATCAACAGAATTGGAACCGTAAAAGTTCCCGATTGCCAACCAAACCCTTCGCCTGTCAGGCTTCGCCGATCCGCAAAAAGCGTTCCTCGCGCATGGCGCGCAGCTTGGCGGTGCTGTGCTTGGCGAGCGCGTCCAGCTCTTCGCCGATTGCCTTGGCCAGCCCGGAGATGGCCATTTCGGGATCGCGGTGGGCGCCGCCAACCGGCTCCTTCACGATCCGGTCGATCACGCCCAGTTCCAGGAGCTGCTGTGCTGTCACGCGCATGGCTTCAGCGGCGTCTGCCGCCTTTTCCGCAGTGCGCCACAGGATAGAGGCGCAACCTTCGGGGCTGATCACAGAGTAAACCGCGTGTTCGAACATCAGCACGCGTTCGGCGCTGGCCAGCGCCACGGCGCCGCCCGAACCGCCTTCACCCACGATCACGGCAACCATCGGCACCGGGAGCGCAAGGCAGGCCTCGGTCGAACGGGCGATGGCTTCGGCCTGGCCGCGCTCTTCAGCCTCAACCCCCGGGAACGCGCCCGAGGTATCGACCAGCGTCACCACCGGCAGGCCGAACCGGCTGGCCATTTCCATCAGGCGGATCGCCTTGCGATAGCCTTCCGGCTTGCCCATGCCGAAATTGTGCTTGATCCGGCTCTGGGTATCGTGGCCCTTCTCATGCCCGATCACCATCACGCGGCGCTCACCCAGCTTGGCCAAGCCGCCGATGATCGCGTGGTCCTCGCCAAAGCAGCGGTCCCCGCCCAGCGGCACGAAATCCGTAAAGGCCCCGGCGATGAAATCGCGGAAGTGCGGGCGCATCGGGTGGCGCGCAACCTGCGTCTTTTGCCACGGCGTGAGCGCAGCATAGGTGCTGGCCAGCAGGTCCGCGCTCTTCATCTCAAGCCGGCGGATTTCCGCGGCGATATCGACTTCTTCACCTTCGGATGCGGCGCGCAGTTCGGCGATCCGCGCTTCGAGCGTTGCCACTGGCTTTTCGAATTCAAGATAGGAAATCATGCCTTGCGCTAGCCCGCCGGGCGGCGATGGGCAAGAGGATGCCGCGCGTTAACCAGTTCTATGAGCCGCGCGGAATCGACATGGGTATAGATTTGCGTGGTGGCGATGTCGGCATGGCCCAGCAGGGTTTGCAGCACGCGCAGGTCTGCCCCGCCTTCCAGCAGGTGCGTGGCAAAGGCATGGCGCAGCACGTGCGGGCTGACCCGTTCGGGATCGAGCCCGGCGCGCAGGGCCAGGTTACGCAGTAGCTGGAACAGCCGCACCCGCGTCAGGTGGCCGCTCTTGCCGGTTGAGGGAAACAGCAGTCGGCCCTTGTCGCCGCGCAAGGCCAGCCAGCGCGACAGTGCCTGCCGTGCGCGCGTGCTGACCGGGACCAACCGCTGCTGCCCGCCCTTGCCGGTGATGTTCAGGAACGGCGCGTCGCGCGGCAAGGCATTGAGCGGCAGCGAGACCAGTTCGCTCGCCCGCAAGCCCGAGCCATAGAGCAGTTCCAGCAGCGCCAGCAGCCGCACCGCATCGGGCTTTTCGCCCGCAGCTTCGGCCTCGGCGGTCTGGAACAACGCCTCGACATCGCCGTGGCCCAGAATCCGCGGCAGGGGGCGGCGCGTTCGCGGGCGCGGCAGGGCCGGCGAAGGATCATCCCCGCGCCATCCTTCATCAACCAGGAAGCCAAAACCCTGTCGCAGCGCCGAGCATTTGCGCGCCAGGCTGGATGGCGCAAGGTCTGACCAGGCAGCCGCGAGCCGCGACAGCCCATCGCGGTCGACGGCGGTCAGTGGGCCAACAACCTCTTCGGCCGATTCCAGGTCACGCCGATAGGCCGTCAACGTATTGGCAGCAGCGCCACGCTCCGCTGCCAGCATGGCCAGGAACGCATCGACAGCGGCGGACAGCGGCTTACCCCCGGGCGACCGCCTCAGCCGCGATCATCCGGGCTTCGGCGGAAAGGCCGACGCGGTTCAGCGCCGAAACGATGTGGTACAGATGCACGCTGGTCATCTTGTCCCAGCCATCGCCCTGCATCCCCACGCCGGCCAGGAAGCAGACCAGCGCCGGGTTGTTCACGTCCGCCGCCTGATCGATCAGCCGGGTCCAGCGGGTCTGGCGATTAAAGTTGATTTCCAGCTTCGAGGCGAAATCGCTGGCCGTGGTCTGGTCGACCCGCCCCAGCCCGGCCAGCCCGGCCAGCAGGAAGCGCGACTTGCGGTAATTGTCGCTGTCATCATCCGAATAGAACGATTCCAGCGCGCCAGAGGCCACGGGATTGCCGCGATTGGGTGAAGCCAGCGCCAGTTGCGCCCAGGTCAGCGAGCCAACTTCGGCCTGGCTGGACCAGCGCAACGCATTGCCATCAAGCCCCGCCGCCAGCATCGAGGCGACCAGATCGGCCGATTGGTCGGCAAAGGCATCCTGCACCGGCATGCG
>JBEGJL010000286.1:0-3003 GCA_041184605.1 Pseudomonadota bacterium | reverse complement strand
ATCGTGATGCGGCTGCAAACCCTGGTTAGTCGTGAAAGCAATCCGTTTGAGGCCAGCGTGGTGACGGTTGGCGCAATCCACGGCGGGGCCAAGCACAATATCATCTCCGACGAGGTGAAGATGCAGCTGACCGTACGGTCCTATTCCGACAGCTCGCGCAAGCTGCTGCTTGACGGGATCAAGCGGATCGCGCGGGCCGAGGCGATGGCCTCTGGCCTGCCGGAGGACCGGATGCCGGTGATCAAGATCGCCGAACCCTATGCCCGCGCCACCTGGAACACGCCCGAACTGGCAGAGCGGATGCGCGGCGTCCTGACCAAGCGGTTTGGTGCAGATCGCGTTGCCAATCCGCAGCCGTCGATGGCGGGCGAGGATTTTGGTGAGATCGCGCGCGCCGCCGGGCCGAACACCCAGTCGCTGATCCTGTGGATCGGCGGGCGATCGGCGGCGGAAATGGAAGCGGCAGCGAAAGAAGGTAAGCAACTGCCAGGCCTGCACAGTCCGTTCTGGGCACCAGAGGCCGACAAGGTGATCGCTGCGGGAACCGAGGCCCTGGTCGCGTCCACGCTTGAGTTGATGCCGCGCAAGTGATCTCCCCGCCCTGATCCAATTTTGCGAATTATTCGCATTAAGTTGATCGGGTTTGTCGATTACTGGCCGCGGAATTTCCCTTTGGAATTAAGGGAACCGATTGCGCATTGCGCAAACGTCACGATTCCCCGCCAAAGGAGACACAACATGGGACTCAAGGGCTCGAAGACCGAGGAAAACCTCAAGGCTGCATTCGCCGGCGAAAGCCAGGCGAACCGCCGTTACCTGTATTTCGCACAGAAGGCTGACATCGAAGGTCACAACGACGTTGCCGCCGTGTTCCGCTCGACTGCGGAAGGCGAAACCGGCCACGCTCACGGCCACCTCGAATACCTCGAAGAGTGCGGCGATCCGGCCACCGGTGAACCAATCGGTGACACCGTTGCCAACCTGAAGGCTTCGATCGCCGGCGAAACCCACGAGTACACCGACATGTACCCGGGCATGGCCAAGACCGCCCGCGACGAAGGTTTCGACGAAATCGCCGACTGGTTCGAAACCCTGGCGAAGGCTGAAAAGAGCCACGCCGGCAAGTTCCAGAAGACGCTCGACGGCCTGCTCGCCGACGCGTGATCTATTAGCGCCGTCCCGGGACCGTCCCGGGGCGGCGTTTGATTCCCGAATACCGATAACAGGGGTTCTCGCTATGGAAGGCAGCCTTGAGGCGCCGATCCGCCACAACATCCCGTGGCAGGACGAAGCATGGTATGATGAAGCCGCGCTCGATGCCGAGCTGCGCCGCGTCTATGACATCTGTCATGGCTGCCGCCGCTGCTTCAACCTGTGCGACAGCTTTCCGATCCTGTTCGACTCGATTGACGAGAGCCCGAACGAGGAGGTTGAGGACCTGACCAAGCCGCAGCTCCAGGCTGTCGTTGATGCCTGCACGCTGTGCGACATGTGCTTCCTGACCAAGTGCCCCTATGTGCCGCCGCACAGCTTTGATCTTGATTTCCCGCACCTGATGCTGCGCGCCCGCGCGATCGAGAACCGCAAGGGCGAAACCAAGCTGGCTGACCGCGAGCTCGCCAAGATGACGCGCAACGGCAAGCTGGGCTCGGCGGTTGCTGGGCTGGCCAACTGGGCGACGGATCAGGATAACAGCCTTACCCGTGGCGTGATGGAATCGACCCTGGGGATCGATCGCCGCGCCCACGTGCCCGCCTTTGCCGAGGTGCCGCTGGTCAACAAGGCGGCCGGCATCATTCCGCAGCCGAACCCTGATGGACCGGCCTTTGGCAAGAAGGTCGTGCTCTATGCCGGCTGCCATGACAACTTCAACGATGGCACCCCCGGCGAAGCCGCGATCAAGGTGCTGGCCCACAATGGCGTGCAGGTGCGGGTGGAATACCCCGATTGCTGCGCCATGCCAAAGTTCGAAAATGGCGATCTGCCGGCGGTGGCCAGCGCGGCCACGCGCATCTCCGCCTTTTTCCAGCCGCTGATCGAGCAGGGCTGGGATATCGTCCCGCTCACCACGTCCTGCGCGCTGATGCTCAAGTTCGAATGGCCGCTGATCGAGCCGGAGAACGAAGCCGTGAAGCTGCTCAGCAAGCACTGCTTTGATGTGTCCGAATATGTCGTAGCGCTGTCAAAGGAAACTGGCCTTGCGCCGATTGAGGCCATGCCGGCCTCGATCGCCGTGCATTTCGCCTGCCACGCCCGCGCCCAGAACATGGGGCCCAAGGCGATGGAAATGCTCAAGCTGATCCCCGAGGCTAAGCCCGCGCTGACCGAGCGTTGCTCGGGCCACGGCGGCAAGTGGGGCATCTTCAAGGAAAACTTCGATCGTGCCGTGAAGGTGGGCAAGCCCGCCGCGCGCAACCTGTTGAAGAGCGAGCCCGACGTTATTGTCAGCGAATGCCCGCTGGCTGGCCCGCACCTCAAGCAGGTGATCGAAACCACCGGGGCCGAAGCCCCTGAACGCATCGGCCATCCGATTGAGGTGATGGCCCAGGCCTATGGATTGTAAGCATCATGCCCCGCAACGCCCGCACCATTACCGCTGACGATATCCTGCCGCTGGATCGCTATGAGCTGATCCGCAATGACAAGAAGCAGGAAGCCCTGCTGCGCAAGAAGCTGACGCGGATGGGTGTCGGCCCGCACGCGACCGCGCTGTTCGAGACCTGGGATTCGATGTGGCTCCAGGTCCAGGAAATGCTGCGGATCGAAAAGGGCGGGGCAGAACAGCTGGTTGACGAGCTTTCGGCCTATGATCCGATGGTTCCCAAGGGCCGCGAACTGACCTGCACCCTGCTGTTCGAAATCGCCGAGCCTGATCGCCGGGATGCCTTCCTCCGCACGATCGGCGGGGTGGAAGACCATATCTCGATCCAGATCGGCGGGCAGGTGATCAAGGCCCGCCCCGAAGGCGATGTCGAGCGGACCCGCGAAAGCGATGGCAAGGCC
>JBEGJL010000285.1:0-12947 GCA_041184605.1 Pseudomonadota bacterium | reverse complement strand
ATCTCGGCGACCTTGTGCAGCGCGTCCTTCAGCGTCTCCAGTTCGCGCGGCATCCCCACCAGTGGGATCATGATCTCGGGAAAGACCGCCTTGCCTGCCTCAGCGGTGACAGCCAGCGCGGCTTCGAAAATCGCTCGAGCCTGCATCTCATAAATTTCGGGGTAGACCACACCCAGCCGACAGCCGCGATGACCCAGCATGGGATTGGCCTCGGCCAGTTCGGTTGCGCGATGGCGCACCCGCTCTACCCCGATCCCCATGGCGCGAGAAAGCTCGGCGAACTCGCTGTCGGTGTGCGGCAGGAACTCGTGCAGCGGTGGATCGAGCAGGCGGATGGTTACCGGCAAACCTTCCATGATCTCGAAGATTTGCCGGAAGTCCGCGCGCTGTTCGGGCAAGAGTTTGTCGAGCGCAGTCCGCCGTTCCTCCTCGCTGTCAGCCAGGATCATCTGGCGCATGGCGAGGATTCGGTTCTCGTCGAAGAACATGTGTTCGGTCCGGCACAGCCCGACCCCCTCGGCGCCGAAGCGGCGCGCCATCGCGCAATCGACCGGCGTCTCAGCGTTGGTCCGGATCTTGAGGCGGCGGTGCTGATCGGCCCAGGCCATCACGGTCGCAAAGTCGCCCGATAGTTCGGGCAGGATCGTGGGCAGTTCTCCGAGAAACACTTCGCCGGTCGAACCGTCGATCGTGATGAACGCACCTTCTTCGAGCCGCTGCCCGCCCACTTCGGCAACCCGCGCGACCGGATCGATCTTGAGGGTGGAAGTCCCCGCGACACAAGGCCGGCCCATGCCCCGTGCGACAACGGCAGCGTGGCTGGTCATTCCGCCCCGCGCGGTCAGAATACCCTGGGCCACATGCATGCCGTGAATGTCGTCGGGCGAGGTCTCGTGCCGGACAAGAAGCACCTTTTCACCCAGCTCCGCCCGGCGTGCTGCGGTTTCGGCATCGAACACCACTCCGCCCGAGGCCGCGCCGGGAGAAGCCGGCAGGCCCTTGCCGAGCACGACGCGCTCCGCATCCGGATCGAGGGAGGGGTGGAGCAACTGGTCGAGCGAAGCGGGATCCAGACGGCGTAGTGCCGCTGTTCGGTCGATCAGGCCTTCCTCGACCATGTCGACGGCGATCTTTAACGCGGCCTTCGCGGTGCGTTTGCCCGACCGGGTCTGCAAGAGATAGAGCTTGCCGCGCTCGACCGTAAATTCGATGTCCTGCATGTCGCGATAGTGCCGCTCGAGCAGTTCGAAAACCTCCGCGAGTTCACCATAGGCCTGTGGCATCGCTTCCTGCATCGATGGCAGCCGTGCACCGGCCGCCTCACGGGCGGCCTTGGTCAGATACTGCGGGGTTCGAATCCCGGCGACGACATCCTCGCCCTGGGCATTGGCCAGCCATTCGCCATAATAGGCCCTGTCGCCGGTCGCGGGATTGCGGGTGAAGGCAACCCCGGTGGCGCTGGTATCGCCGAGGTTGCCGAATACCATCGCCTGTACATTGACTGCCGTGCCCCAGTCGGCCGGGATATCGTTCAAACGCCGGTAAACCTTGGCCCGCGGCGAATCCCACGACCGGAACACGGCTTCGATCGCCGACCAGAGCTGTTCCTGCACGTCCTGTGGAAACGGGCTGCCGTGATGGGCCAGTACGAGACCTTGAAACGTCTGGATCAGTTCACGCAGATCTTCAGCCTGCAGATCGACATCCTCGGCAACGCCACAGTCTTCCTTGATCCGGTCGAGCGCGTCCTCGAACAGTGCATGTTCGATTTCGAGCACCACGCTGGCGTACATCTGGATGAAGCGGCGATAGCTGTCGAGCGCGAAGCGTTCGTCACCCGACGACCGGCTCAGCCCCGCGACGGTCGCATCGTTAAGCCCGAGGTTGAGGATCGTGTCCATCATCCCCGGCATCGACACCCGCGCACCCGAACGCACCGAGACCAGCAACGGATCGGCGGCGTCGCCGAAGCCTTTACCCGTCACGCGCTCGATCTGTCCGAGAGCTGACGCCACCGCATCGCGAATTCTGTCAAACGATGACCTGCCACCTTCCAGGTAGGCAAGGCATTCTTGGGTGGCAATGGTGAAACCGGGCGGGACCGGCAGACCGATCCGCGCCATCTCCGCAAGGTTGGCACCTTTCCCGCCCAAGACTTGCTTGTCCAAGCCGGTCTGCCCCTCGGGCACATCACTCGAGCCGAAGGAGAACACGCTCGTCATGGGGAATTCCTGAGAACCAAGTCCGGGGCGGCGCGACAGGTGGACAGCGCCGTCCCGGATATGATTTTACATCTTGAGGATGGCCTTGATCGCCGTGCCGGTCTTTTCGGTATCCTCGACGGCCTGGTTGATCTGATCGAAATCGTAGTAGGTGCACAGCTTCTCGAACGGGAACAGCCCGGCCTTCTGCATTGCGATCAACTGCGGGATGAACACCTGCGGGGTGCTCGACCCTTCGACCACCCCGCGTAGCTTGCGACCGAACAGCATGTTGTTCATGTCGAGCGCAAACTCGGTGCCAAGCTTGGCCCCGCCGACAACTGCGGTTTCACCCATGTTGTGGGTGCTGTCCACCGCCGAGCGCAACACTGCCGGGATGGCGGTGGTATCCATGGCATAATCCGCGCCGCCGCCGGTCATGGCGACAATCGCTTCCTGGGCGTTGACGGTGTTCGCGTCGATCACGTCGGTCGCACCCAGTTCGCGGGCGAGTTCGAGCCGGCCCGGGTTGCGGTCGACTGCGATGATCTTGAGGCAGCCCGAAGCCTTGGCCGCCATGACCGCGCTGAGCCCGACCGAACCGACCCCGAAGATCGCGATGGACGAGCCCGGTTCGGGGCAAAGGGCATTGAGAATCGTGCCGGCGCCGGTCTGGATGCCGCAACCCAGCGGACCGAGCAGCTCGATCGGCGCATCGTCCGCGACCTTGACGCAGTTGTTTTCGGACGCGATCGAATAGGTCGCGAACGACGACTGCCCGAAGAAGCAGGCATTGACCTCTTCGCCCTTGCGGGTGATCGGGGTCGAACCGTCAAGGCGCCGCCCCATGAAATTGAGCGGGAACAGGCTGGGGCAATAGGCCTGATGGCCCTTGAGGCACGAAGGGCAGGTGCCGCAGTAGCTGAACGAAAGCACCACCTTGTCGCCCGGCTTGACCGTGGTCACGCCGCGGCCGACTTTTTCGACCACACCCGAGCCTTCATGGCCCAGCACGGCGGGCAGCGGCGTCGGGTAGTACTGATCGCGAACGGTCAGATCGGTGTGGCACATGCCGGCTGCGGCGATCTTGACCAGCACTTCGCCGTCGCGCGGATCCTCGATCGAGACGTTGTCCAGAACGAATTCACCACCCTGGCGCTCGATGATTGCTGCATAGGCATCCATATATTTTCTCCCGATTCAGGAATTCGAATTGCTTGAAGTCAATTACGCGAAGAAATAGAGATTCTTATCCTGCACGACCCGTGCATCGAGGATCAGCTTCCTGCTGAAAACCTTGATCCGCTCCAGCTCCAGCTGATAAACGTCCTGATCCCAAAACACCCGACGAGACTGGCTCGCGTTGGCATTATCGACGAGTGCCGCCGATCCATTCATTGCATCGCTCCCATGCATTTTGGTCCATATGCCGTATAGTCGAATCGTGCTATACATGCAACGCGATGCACCATATGCAAAAGCAGACCTCGGCGCAAGCGCGATTCCCGACCGGGGATTCAACGGGAGCACCCTGAATTGCAAGGTCTTGACACAGGCACCTCGAACACCCGGAATCTGGCCGCGAATCTCTGGGATACTCCGGCTCTATTGCTCTGTCTGGCCTCCTTTTTCTGGGCCTTGAATCCAATTGTCGGACGGGCGGCTAAGGACCTGCTTTCGCCGGTGACACTGGCTTTCTGGCGATGGGTTGTGGCGCTGGTCTTCGTGCTTCCTTTTGCCTGGCGGCATTTCCGCGTCGACTTACCGGTCATTTTTGGCGCATGGCGCTTCCTCGGCCTGCTCGGGGCCTTTGGAGTGGGGCTGTTTTCGTTTCTCGTCTATCAGAGCCTGCAGTTCACCACCGCAACCAACAACCTACTGCTGCAATCGACCATGCCGGTCATGACCCTGCTGATGCCGGTCGTCATCTTTCGTGAACGCTTAAGCGTGATTTTTCTTGGCTGCGCCCTGCTCTCAATCGTGGGCATTGTCTGGATCTTGACGAAGGGGCAACCCGGCGATCTGCGCTGGAACGCGCTCAATATCGGAGATATTCTCGCAGTATCCGCTGTATTTCTCTATTCCGCCTATGCGACCTTCCTACGTCGGGCACCAGCAATGCACCACCTCAGCTTGCTCGTTGCCCTGTTCGGTGTCGGAACAGCGGCCTTGAGTGTGCCCTATGCCATGCATCTCTTAATCACCGGCTTGACTGTACCGTCGCCCACAGCGGTCGCTTCGTTGCTTTACGTCGGGATTTTTCCCTCGCTGGTGTCTTATGCACTGTTTAACCGTGCGGTTGCTCTGATCGGTTCTGGCCGCGTCGGCATCTACATGAACCTGCCCTCGGTGTTCGGCGTTCTGATGGCCGTTCCCTTGCTTGGAGAGCGGTTCGAGCGTTACCATCTGATCGGTTCACTGATGGTGGTCGGGTCCATATTCCTATCGAGGAGGGTCAAGAACTGATGTCTGAGGAGCATTCACCGGCTCAGGATTTTTCCACGCGTCGCTTTGACGAGGCGCGCAAGCGCGCAACTGCGAACGCCCCAGCCTTCTGGGCTGTGATGGCACGCGCCATCGATTGGTTCGTTCAACCCCAAAGCGCCTTTGATGACAAACGGGGGTGGTTCGCAGACGGCACGATGAACACCTGCTACAATTGTCTTGATCGGCATGTGTCGGCGGGTCGCGGCACCAGCACCGCGCTAATCTACGACAGTCCGGTTACGGACACGATCACCAGGTATAGTTTTGCTGAGCTGCTGGAAGAGACCGGCAGGGTGGCGGCCATGCTCAAGAGCCTCGGACTGGAAAAAGGCGACAGGGTTGTCATCTACATGCCGATGATCCCAGAAACCGTGTTTGCCATGCTGGCCTGTGCCAGGCTGGGCGCCATTCATTCGGTGGTGTTCGGTGGCTTTGCGCCACCTGAACTTGCCAAACGAATCGACGATGCCACGCCAAAGATTGTCCTGACTGCCTCGTGCGGGATCGAAGGCGGTCGAATAATCGCCTATAAGCCCTTGATGGACGAGGCGCTAATGTTGTCGTCTCACCAGGTGAAGAATGTCGTACTCCTGCAACGCAAACAGGTTATCGCCACGGCAAATCCACAACGCGACATCGACTGGATGAATCTCCATGCGCGAACGAGCGAGGAAGAAATACCACCATGCGCGGCGGTAACGGCGACTGATCCACTCTATATACTCTACACATCGGGAACCACTGGCAATCCCAAAGGCGTGGTGCGCGAGAATGGTGGCCATGCGGTAGCCCTGACCTGGTCCATGAAGAACATATACGGGATCGATGCCGGCGATACGTTCTGGGCCGCCTCCGATGTTGGCTGGGTGGTCGGTCACAGCTACATTGTTTACGGTCCCTTGCTCGTCGGGGCGACAACAGTCCTGTTCGAAGGTAAACCGGTCGGCACGCCAGACCCTGGCACATTCTGGCGCGTCATCGCCCGTCACGACGTGAAATCATTCTTCACCGCACCGACCGCGATCCGCGCGATCCGCAAGGAAGACCCGCAGGGAAGCTTGATAAAGGCGATCGGCACCGGACGATGCCAGGCAATCTTTCTGGCGGGCGAACGGGCCGATCCCGATACGATCGACTGGCTTGAACGGAACAGCGGCCTGCCCGTGATCGACCACTGGTGGCAAACCGAGTTGGGCTGGCCCGCCATCGCCACCTGCATTGGTCTGGGTGACCGGCGCCGCAAGCGCGGCAGCGCCGGCTTGGCGGTGCCGGGCTATGAGTTCGCGATCCTGGACGATCACGGAAAGCCCGTTGCCGAAGGCGACAGCGGCTATGTCGTCATTCGTGCGCCGCTAGCGCCAGGGGCCTTCCGGACCCTTTGGAACAACAAGGCGGGCTACGATAAGAATTTTGCGACTTTTCCCGGTTTCTACGAAACCGGAGATGCTGGCTATCGCGACCTCGACGGCTTTCTCCACATCATGGGGCGCACCGACGACATCATCAATGTCGCCGGGCACCGGCTTTCGACCGGCCAGATGGAGCAGATCGTCGCGAGCCAGGACGGCGTTGCCGAATGCGCTGTTATCGGCGCCGACGATCCGATCAAAGGCATGATTCCGATTGCCTTTGTCTCCGCCCGCACCGGGCACGACGGCGACGAGGCTCTGGCAAGGCGCATAGTTCAAGCCGTGCGCGACGAGCTCGGCGCGGTGGCGGCTCTGAAAAAAGTCCATGTCGTGCCTCAATTGCCCAAAACCCGTTCCGGCAAGATCCTGCGCAACTTGCTGCGCAAGATCGTCAACAGCGAGCCTTTTGAAATTCCTCCCACAATTGAGGATACTTCAGTTCCCGCGGCAATTGCCACGTTGGTGGAGGCCAAGTCGGCGAAATGACCATCTCGGCAGCTCGCTTCGCGATTCAATGCCCCAGCGACAGGCCACCCGATTTCTTCGGACGCGGGGCGAGCCAGATGAGCGCGGCGGCAATAAGGAGCATGGCGGAGGTCGCCCAAAAAACGTGAATGACCGCCAGCGTCGTCGCTTCCATTTCAACCATGTTGCTCAAAAGCTGCCGGGCTTGCTCGGGCGAAAACCCCAAGCGCGACAATTGGGTTTGCACGGCTTCGGGTTGAAGTTCGCCAACCACGTCGTTTCGCGCGGCGCGCTGGGTATCACCCCAATAGGTGAGCGAGACCGAGGTAGCGAACGCGGTGGCAATCGTTCGAACGAAGCTTTGCAGGCCAGCGGCCGATGCCACCTCATGTTCTTCAACCGTGTTAAGCGTGAGGCCGATCAGCGGGATCATGAAAAAGGTCATGCCCAGCCCCTGCACGAACTGCGGAATGGTCAGTGTCCAGAAGTCGGAATCGGTAGTCCAGAAAGTGCGGGTTAGCGCCAGCGCTGCGAGCCAGACGATGCCGCCGGAGACAAGCAAGCGCGGATCGAAGCGGGGAACCAGCACCGCGACAAGCGGGGCGGTGAGCAGGGCGGCAATGGCCGTGAACGAGGAGGATAGCCCCGCCTGCGTCGCGGTATAGCCAAGCCATGCCTGTTGCCATTGTGGCACGATGACAAACCCGGCGAAATAGGCACTGAAGCTGATGCCGAGCGCGAGCAGGCTGACGCTGAGGCCGCGATGCCGCAAGACGCGAAGATCGACGATCGGATGATCCTCGGTCAATTCCCACACAACGAAGAACAGAAATGAGATCACCGAGACAACGGTGAGCGCGACAATCATCGGATCACCGAACCAGTCATGCGTGCGCCCAAGGTCGAGCACGAGCTGGAGACAGCCGACCGCAAGGATGAGCAACACGAGACCGGTAACATCAACGGGCAGGATGAGGCGTTCGGTTTCGAGAGGGCGCACGAGCCGCCAACACGCGAACAGGCACAACAGCACCACGGGGATGTTGATGAGAAAAATCCAGTGCCAGCTGTAATTGTCGGTCAGATAGCCGCCGAAGATCGGCCCCAGCGCCGGGGCCAACAAGGTCGTGACCGCCCATAGTCCCATCGCATAGTTCTGCTTGTCCGGCGGAAATACCTTGAGCAACAGCGTTTGCGACAAAGGCATCATGAACGCGCCGACAATGCCTTGTCCGATCCGGCAGATGACCAGCATTTCGAGCGAAACCGAAATGCCGCAGAGGAAGGAAAAGACACCAAAGCCGAACATGCTGGCCATGAAGGTCCGCACCGAGCCAAAGCGTCCCGCCATCCATCCGGTCAACGGTACACAGATTGCTTCGGCGACGGCGTAGGAGGTGATGATCCAGGTGCCTTGTTCCAATGTTATGCCAAGGCTGCTGGCGATATGCGGCACCGCGACATTGGCGATGGTCAGATCGAGAATGACCATAAAATTGGCGAAGGCCAGCGCGATCGCCGCGATCAGCCGCTGCGAAGTGGACATGCCGGCATAAGCTGCCGCCACCCCCGTCATCGCGCGCTAGTTTGCCGAAACATCGATTTCGGCTTCCATCGAAAGTCCGACGCGCAAGGGGTGGTTGCGCAGTTCGGCGGGATCGAGTTCAATTCGCACCGGCAGGCGCTGAACGGTCTTGATCCAGTTGCCGGTGGCGTTTTGCGCCGGGATCACCGCCATCGACGATCCGGTTCCGCCCGCAAGCCCGGCAACTTTGCCCCGATAGACGACATCGCCGCCGTAAAGATCCGAGGTCAATTCGACGGGCATTCCGACGCGGACGCGACCAAGCTGGCCTTCCTTGAAATTCGCATCGACATAGAGTTTTTCGAGCGGAACGATGGTCATGATCGTTTGGCCGGGGTTGAGGCGCTGCCCGATCTGCACCTGCAACCGGCTGACCACGCCGGAAACGGGCGCGCGGATTTCGGTGCGTTCGAGATCAAGCAACGCCGCGTCGAGGCGCGCCTTGGCGGCGCGAACGGCGGGGTCGGTTTCCATGCTCGACCCGCGCACCAGCGCGTCGTTGGCGGCGAACTGGCCTTGCGCGACGCGGCGGGCCGAAGCAACTTCGGAAATGTTTCCACGCGCGGCGTCGAGCGCGGCGCTGGTTGCGGCATGGTCCTTGCGCGCCTGCGTCAGCTCTTCGCCAGAAATCGCGCCGCTGGGTGCAACCGCCTCGCGGCGTCGCAAGTCGATCCGGGCCGAGTCGAACTCGGCCTGCGCGGTGCGTAGCCGCGCCTGCGCCTGCACAAGACCGGCGCTGGACCCGTCGATCTGGGCAGTAAGCGCGCTGTTGGTGGCGACTGTCTGGCCAAATTTGCGGCGGGCGGCGGCTAGATCGGCTTCGGCCTGGTCGACCGCGATCTTCGCGTTGGCCTGATCGAGCCGGACCAGCACATCGCCAGCCTTCACTTGCTGCGTGTCCTCGACCAGCACTTCGAGTGCGGACCCTGCAACCAGCGGCGTGACCTGCGCCATCTGCGCGTTCACATAGGCGTTGTCCGTGCTGACATAATTGCGCGCGACAAACAGATACCATGCGCCCCAACCAAGCCCGACAATCGCCAGGACAACGACGAGCCGCCGAAGCCATTTTTTCCGGCTGGCCTTGCGCGACGCCGATACTTCCGGATCTACGGCGGAGGCTTCGGTTGCGGATTCGCTCATTTGGCGGTCCGTCCTGCTGTGAGCATTTCGCTAGCGTCGAATCCGCCGCCCAGCGCGCGGATCGTCGCCAGCGTTGCGCCGCGTTCGTTGGTTTCGAGTGCGATGACTGCAAGGCGCAGCTCCTGCACCCCGCGTTCGCTGGCGAGAACATCGAGATAGCTGGCGAGGCTTGCATCATAGCGCCGGCGCACGAGCGCAAGCGCATCTTCGCTTGCAGCCAGCGCGGCGCGCGCGGCACCCAGCCGCTTGTCGGCGGCGTCGCGCTGGGTGATGGCATCGGCGACCTGCTGATAGGCGGTGATGACCGTCAGGTTGTAATTGGCGACCGCCTCGTCATAGGCAGCGGTCGCGCCGCGATATTGCGCCTTAAGCCCGCCGCCATCGAAGATCGGCAGGCTGATCGCCGGACCCACCGCGCCGAACACCGATTGCGAATCGACTAGGTTTCCGATGCCAAGCGCCTGCAATCCGATCAGTGCACGCAGATTGATCGAGGGGTAGAAGCTCGCCCGAGCCTGTGCGATCCTTGCGCCCGCCGCTTCGACCCGCTCGCGCGCCGCAACAATATCGGGCCGCCTGCCGAGCAAGTCGGTAGTCAAGCCATCGGCGACCCCGGCGGGCGTCGAGGGCGAGAGCGGTGGACGGGTGATCGCCAACCCCCGGTCCGGCCCCGCACCCAAGAGCGCGGAAAGCTGATTGCGACGGACGCCAATGGTCTCTTCGGTGGCGGCAAGGGTCTGCTCAGCGCTCGCGACTTCTGCATCGGCAAGCCGCAGGCCGGCGCGATTGTCGAGGCCATTGGCTTCGCGCTGCGCCACCAGGTCGCGCGTCGCCCGGCGATTGGTCAGCACCGCCTCGGCATTGTCGCGCTCGCGATGGGCGCGGCCGAGTTCGGCATAGGCGGCGGTGATCGCCACCGATAGCACCAGCCTTGCTTGCGCGGCATCGATCGTCGCCGCGCGCAGTTCCGATGTAGCGGCGGCAAATGAGGCGCGGTTGCGGCCCCATAGATCGAGGTCATAGCCGAAGCTCAACGAACCCTGCCCGTAATCGGTCACGCCGGGAAGGAACTGCGCGGGAATGCCGCTGCTACCGCTCTGGCGGCGCACTCCGCCCTCCGCCTCTGCGCTTACCGAAGGCAGCCGCGCCGCACCGAGGCGCTGCGCCTCGGCTTCCGCCCGGCGAATGCGCGCGACCGCAACCGCCACCTGCGGCGCTTTGGCCAGCCCTTCCTCTATGAGCGCGGTCAGTTGCGGGTCGCCCGCCCCGCGCCACCATTGATCGGGCGGCCAGATGCCAAGGCCGAGCGGCGCGAGTGTCTGGCTGGCCGCCACCGTTTCGGCGGTCTGCATCGCGGCGCGCGTGCCGGTATCGGGCACCGTCGCGCAAGCCGAGAGGGCCAGCACAGCCAGCGAAATGCCGCTCTTAGCCGACATAGGCGCCCCGCCCGCTCGCCAGCAGCCTGCCTTCGGCATCCTCGATCCGGGTCTCGGCAACACTGATTTCCTTGCCCAGCTTCACGACACGACCGATCGCGCGCAGCGGCCCCGAGATGGCGGGGCGGTGGAAATCGACCCGCATGTCGGCGGTGGCGCGCGCCGATCCGCCAAGCGCGTTGATCGTATAGAGGCCGGTCAGGTCGATCAGCGCCGAAAGGATGCCGCCATGCGCCGATCCGATCATCGGGTTGGAGACGATCTCATCGCGCCACGGCATTTCGAGGATCAGCGCCTCGTCTGTCAGTTCGGCAATAGCCAGCCCCAGCCACTGGTGGAACGGCGCAATGAGCAACATGGCGCGGAGCTGTTCGAGGTCCATCTTCGCTGCCGGTTCGCTCATGCCGCGATCTCCGTTCCGTGTGTGCGCATCAGGAAATCGAGAATCGCATCGCCAAAGGCATCGTTCTGGTCGCCGACCACCATATGCGTCGCATCGGCAATGTCGCTGAAGGCTGCGTGCGGCACGAGCGCGCGGAAATGCGCCACGGCTTCGGGAGAGACGAGATCGCTCGATCCACCCCGGATCAGATGGACCGGTAGCGACAGACGAGATGCCGCTGCGCCAAGTTCGGTGCGCCCATAGTCTCTGTCATCGGCGTTTGCGGCATAGCTCCGCATGATGCCATCGATAAAGGCCGGGTCCCAATGCCAGTAATAGCGACCGTCTGTTTTCTGCCGCAGATAATGGGCAAGGCCGGATGAGGCTTTGCGGCTTGGGCGATGAGGCAGATATTCGGAGATTACTCGCGCCGCATCCTCTGGCGAGGCAAAGCCTTCGCGGGCATGGGCGGCCATGAAACCGACCACCCGTGTCACACCGCCTGCATCCATTTGCGGTGTGATGTCTACCAGTGTCAGCGAGGCGAAGCTGCCGGCGGCGACCTCGCCTTCGGCCATGATCCCGGCAAGCCCACCGAGCGACGCGCCGATCAGCGCGGGTTTGCGTTCGAACGACCCCGCGATGGCGACGAGGTCGCCCGCGAAATCGATAAAATCATAAGCACCATCATCGGCCCAGGCACTGTCGCCATGACCGCGAAGATCGAGTGCGATTGTCCGGAAGCCATTACCCGCGAGCATTGCCGTCACTCGCTTCCATGCCCGCTTGGTTTGTCCGCCGCCATGCGCAAGCAACACCGGCATGCCCTGCTCCGGCCCTTCGATTAGGGCGGCGATGCTGTGGCCGGAATGGCCGGAAAGGGTTACAGGTGGATTCGACATGCGACTCTCATAAAGTAAGATATCTTACAGTAAAGCCTGTTCATTGGTCGAAATTGCAGCTAGACGTGACGATGATGGCTGAACAGACCGACCAGCACAGCTATGTGACCGACGCCGATGAGCTGGTCTTTCTCGTTGAGGAAGTGCCGCGCAAGCTGCGCCGCCTGTTCGATGCTTCGACCGCAAAATTCGGGCTGACCCGCACCCAATGGCGCGCGCTCGCCTACATCTTCCGCACACCCGGCCTGACCCAGACCGAGCTTGCCAAATGCCTCGAACTGGAACGCGCCAGCGTCGGCCATGTCATCGACCAGCTCGAGAAGGCCGAATATGTCGAGCGCCGCGCCGTCGACGGCAACCGCCGGGTGTGGACGCTGCACTTGTTGCCCAAGGCCATCGGGATTTTGCCCTCGCTCAGGGCCGAGGCGGATGCGATCTATGCGCGACTGCTGGCGGGTATTGCGGCGAACGATGTGACGACCGTGAAGCGTCTGTTGGCCTCAATGTCTGCGAACATTTGATAGGTGCTTACTTGGAAGTAAGATTGGCTGACGTCGCACAATCTACTTGCTGCGGTTTCAAAGATCACAAAAACCCCTCCCCCGCATGATCCTCGAACAGCGCGGCGGAGCGGACGTAACCGAGCAGCACCTCGACCTTCTTCTGCCGCGACACCTCCTGCATCTTGGGCAAGGACGCCTTGCTCTGCGCCGCTTCGGTGAGGAACCCGGCCCGGAGCGAATGCCCCCCCACGCACTCAGGATCGAGCCCGACCTTCGCGGCATACCTCTGCACCAACCGCGCCACCGACCGGTCGGACATCGCACGATCAGTCAGTCGCCCTTGCGGATCGATTTGGAGAAACAGCGGCCCCGCCTGCCCTCCCCGAACAGCGAGCCAGGCGTTGAGCCGGGCCACCGGCTTGAGCCGGGTTCCG
>JBEGJL010000284.1:0-4695 GCA_041184605.1 Pseudomonadota bacterium | reverse complement strand
GGGTTTGCGATATACCAGTCACCACCAGCCCGATCACCAGCGGCAGGATGGTCAATTGCAGCATCTTCAGCCAGAGGCTGCCCAGCTCCTCAGCCAGCGCCTGAACCGGCGCAAATCCTGCCTCGCCGCGGAACGCCGTGCCGATCACGAAACCCAGCAGCAGTGCCAGAAAGGTCAGCAATGCTGGCACCCGGATTTCCGGAAATCCGCTCGATCCTGACTGTTGCTGCATCATGGGTCCCCTAGTTTTCGATTTTGTGCGCGTGACATTAGCGAGCCGGCGCGACATAGCAATTTCACAAGACCGCGCTGCTACAGGGTAAGTGATGGGACGCAACTATTTCGGCACCGACGGGATTCGCGGCCGGACAAACGCCGGGGTGATGACCGCCGCAACCGCGATGAAAGTCGGCCAGGCCGCGGGCGTGCGCTTCCTGCGCGGCAGCCACAAGCACCGGGTCGTGATCGGCAAGGACACCCGCCTTTCGGGCTATATGCTCGAAAATGCGCTGGTCGCGGGGTTCACCAGCGTCGGCATGGACGTGATCCTGCTGGGGCCCATGCCCACCCCGGCCGTCGCCCTGCTGACCCGCGAACTGCGCGCCGATGTCGGCGTAATGATCTCGGCCAGCCACAATCCCTATGAGGACAACGGCATCAAGCTGTTTGGCCCAGACGGCTTCAAGCTTTCCGATGCCGACGAGGCCGCGATCGAGGCCATGCTGGAACAGGACCTGCCGCTGGCTCCCTCGCCCCAGATTGGCCGGGCCCGCCGGATCGATGATGCCCGTGGGCGTTACATCCACGCGGTGAAAGCCTCGCTCCCCGATGATATCCGGCTTGATGGCCTAAAGATCGTGGTCGATTGCGCCAATGGTGCCGCTTACCAGGTCGCCCCGTCGGCGATCTGGGAACTGGGTGCAGAAGTTATTGCGGTTGGCGTTACGCCCAACGGCACCAACATCAACGACAAGTGCGGCTCGACCCACCTCGATCTCGTCAAGGAAAGCGTTGTCGCCAGCGGAGCCGACATTGGCATTGCCTTGGATGGCGATGCTGACCGGCTGATTGTGGTCGATGAAAAGGGCCAGACGGTCGATGGTGATCAGATCATGGCCCTGATTGGCACCCAGCTTGCCGCCCGGGGACAGCTGCGCGGCGGCGGGATCGTAGCGACCGTTATGTCCAACCTTGGCCTTGAGCGCTTCCTCGATAGCAAGGGCCTTAACCTAGTCCGCGCCAAGGTAGGCGACCGCTATGTCCTCGAAGCGATGCGCGCCGGGGGCTACAACGTGGGCGGTGAACAATCCGGCCACATGATCATGCTCGATCATGCCACGACCGGCGACGGGACGATTGCCGCGTTGCAAGTGCTGGCCGCCCTGGTGAAGAGCGGTCAGCGGGCCAGCGAGCTGATGCACCTGTTCGATCCGGTGCCCCAACTGCTCAAGAATGTCCGCTTTGCCGGTGGGAAGCCGCTGGAAAATGACCGGGTCAAGGCCGTCATTGCCCAGGCCGAGGCGCAACTTTCCGGGCGTGGCCGCCTGGTCATCCGCCCCTCCGGCACCGAGCCGGTAATCCGGGTCATGGCCGAAGGTGATGATGCGGGCGAGGTCGAAGCGGTCGTCGATGCAATCTGCGATGCGGTAAAGGAAGCGGCCAGTGCTTGAGATGCGTCCCGATTGCGAGAAGTGCGGCGCGGACCTGCCGGCCGAATTGCCCGGCGCCTTTATTTGCAGCTTTGAGTGCACCTTTTGCACCGAATGTGCCGACGGTCTGGACGAGCGTTGCCCCAATTGCGGTGGCGAATTGATGGATCGGCCCACTCGGGCCAAGGCCCTCCATGCCAAGCATCCGCCCAGCACGGCCCGGAAGTTCAAGGGGTGAAGCCGGCGCGCATTCTGTCCATCGCCGGTTCGGATTCATCGGGCGGCGCAGGGATCCAGGCCGACATCAAGACCGTTACCATGCTGGGTGGCTACGCCATGACCGCGATCACCGCCGTCACGGCGCAGAATACCCTGGGCGTGACCATGGTCGAGGCGCTCTCGCCGACAATGGTCGCCGCGCAGATCGATGCCTGCGTCAGCGACATCGGCGTCGACGCGGTCAAGATCGGGATGCTTGGATCGCCGGACATCGCCGCGATTGTGGCGGATCGGCTCGAACAAATCGGCGTTCCGGTCATATTTGACCCCGTCATGATCGCCACCAGCGGATCAGTCTTGGCTGACGCTGCGACAATCGCCGGGTTCGAGCGCCTGATGAAGCTGGCGGCGTTGACAACCCCGAACGTGCCCGAGCTTGCTGCCTTGGGGGGGCCGGATGCCATGGCTGCGCGCGGTGTCGCTTACCTCGCCAAGGGGGGCGATGCTGAAGGGGCGACGGTTGAGGATGTGCTGGTCCTGCCGGGCGAGACGCCAACGGTCTGGTCCGCGCCGCGCATTGTCACCCGGCACACCCATGGTACCGGTTGCACCCTATCGAGCGCGATTGCCTGCGGTCTCGGCGCCGGGCTTGATCTCCTATCGGCGGTCGAACAGGGCCGAGCCTTCGTCCGTGCCGCTTTGGAAGCAGCGCCCGGCTTTGGTGCCGGAAGCGGTCCTCTTGGTCACCAGGCGGTTTAATCGAGCTCGTAGAACTCGGCGATCTTGGCCCAGGCTTCCTCGGCCGTTTCCACCCAGTGGAACAGGTTGAGGTCTTCGAAATTGATCACCCCTTCTTCGGCCAGGGCCTGGAAGTTGATCACCTTGTTCCAGAATTCGGCGCCGAACAGCAGGATCGGGATCGGCTTCATCTTGCCGGTCTGGATCAGGGTCAGCAGCTCCATGAATTCATCCAGCGTGCCGAACCCGCCGGGGAAGACTGCGACGGCCCGGGCGCGCAGCAGGAAGTGCATCTTGCGCAGCGCGAAGTAGTGGAACTGAAAGGCCAACTCCGGCGTGACATACTGGTTGGGCGCCTGCTCATGCGGCAGCACGATGTTGAGGCCGATCGTTTCGGCGCCAACATCAACCGCACCGCGATTGGCTGCCTCCATGATCGACGGCCCGCCACCAGAGCAGACCACGAACTGGCGCATGCCCTTTTCGACAATCCCGCATTCGCTGGCGATCCGGCCAAGCTTGCGGGCTTCATCATAATACTTTGACTTGGCGACCAACCGTTCAACCACGGCCTTGCGTTCAGGCGTGGTCGCGGCGTTCAATGCTGCTTCGGCCGCTTCGGGCGCAGGGATGCGCGCCGACCCGTAACAGACCAAGGTCGATCCGATGCCCGCCTCGTCCAGCATCATTTCACACTTCAGCAGTTCCAACTGGAAGCGAACCGGGCGCAATTCTTCGCGCAGCAGGAAGTCAGTGTCGCGGAAGGCCAGTTTGTAGGCCGGGCTGCGAGTTTGCGGGGTTGCCGCAATGTGCGATTCGACGAAGGAGGCTTCCTGCTCGGCCTTGTAGAAACGGCGGCGGCTAAGCCGCTTGTCAGTTGGTTCTGTCATCAGGCCATTGTCCTTTGCGCACGGCTAGTTGCCAACCCCAAAAACAGATCGGCCCGCCGCTCGCATTCCGAGCACGGGCCGTTGGTTCAGCGAAAGTGTTGGATGCCCGACAAGGATTCGAACCTTGATTGACGGAGTCAGAGTCCGCTCTCTTACCATTAGAGGATCGGGCAACGAGGGCGGTCCTCTAGGCGGACGATGCGCCCGCGTCAAGCGGCTGCACTTGCCCTTGCGGCAACCTCGGGCTAGCATGGGATCAGGTACCCGCTGACTAGGCGGGATAATGATAAGAGTGTGATTGTTATGGCGGAAAAGTTTCCGCCGGCCAAGCGCGAGGAGGCAGGACAGGGGTTCGAACCCGGACAGGACCAGCGCGACGCGCCTACCCCTGCCGATACCGTTCCCACCAAGCCATCCCGCCGGTCGGACGGCCGACCCGGACGAATCGCCCCGCAACATGGCGGGCGTGACCCGGCATTCTATCAACGGCAAAGCTTTGCCGCGATTGACCTGGGCACCAACAACTGTCGGCTACTGATTGCGCGCCCGCAGGGTGAGAACTTCGTTGTGGTCGATGCTTTCAGCCGCGTCGTGCGGCTGGGCGAGGGGCTGGCAGGGTCAGGTCGGCTTAGCGAGGCGGCCATGGACCGTGCGCTTGGCGCACTTCAGGTTTGCGCTGAAAAGTTGAAGCGCCGCCGGGTGCATCTTGCCCGCTCGGTTGCCACGGAAGCCTGTCGCCGGGCTGAGAATGGCGCCGAATTCATTGAGCGGGTGCGGCGCGAAACTGGCATCGCTTTGGATATCATCAGCGCCAAGGAAGAAGCGCGCTTGGCCGTGCTTGGTTGCCATATCCTGTTGGAACAGGGTGACGGTCCCGCGATCATCTTCGATATCGGCGGGGGGTCAACCGAGCTCGTGCTGGTCGAGCAGGATGGCGCACCCTTGCCCCGGATCGTCGACTGGATGAGCGTGCCGTGGGGCGTAGTATCGCTGACCGAAACGTGCGGGATCGAACCGCTCGACGCCGATGGGCGGGCTGCCCGTTATGCCGACATGCGTCGCCGCGTGCGCGAAAGCCTGGCGCCGTTCGCGGGGCGCTTGCGGCCGACCATCGAACGGTGCGACCCGGCGCGACCCTTGCGCCTGCTGGGAACCAGCGGCACGGTCACAACGCTGGCTAGCCTGCACCTGGAATTGCC
>JBEGJL010000283.1:0-5548 GCA_041184605.1 Pseudomonadota bacterium | reverse complement strand
ATCGGAGCCTGACCGCCCCACCTGTCCGGCAAGGGCAAAGTTCAACCGGAGATCCGCCATGACCATCCTCACCTTCAAGGGCTTCGGCGGTGTCCGGCTTGAAGCCGAGGCGATTGGGGATGAGAACGATCCGACCATCCTGCTGGTCCATGGCGCCGGGCAAACCCGCGCCGAATGGCATACCGTGGCCGATGCGCTGGTTCAGGCCGGGCGCCGCGTCGTCTCGCTCGATCTGCGCGGCCACGGCGGCAGCGAATGGCCCGAAAGCGGCCGCTATGACCTCGAAGCCCATATCGAGGACCTGCGTGCCGTGCTGGCCCAGCTTGGCACCCGGCCGGTTGTGGTGACCTCCACCAGCAGCGGCTGGGTCGCAACGGTCGCGCTGGCCACTGATGCCGCAAACCTGGCGGCGGGACTGGTGCTGGTTGACATGCCGGCGCGGCGCGATCCGGGCCTTGCTGCGAAGATTGCCGAGCGGCTGGCCGAACTGCGCGGCCATGACCAGAAGCTGTGGGATGAGCGCGTCCTTGGCCAGATCGATCTCGACGATCTGGATACCCGGCTGGCCGAGGCCGCGCCTAAGCTAAATCTGCCGACCCTGGTGGTGCGCGGCGGCCTGCCATGGATGGATCGCTCTCCCGCCAGCGCCGCTTTCGATGCGGCACTGCCCAATGCCGAAAGCGTTGAAGTGGCCGATGCAGACCTGCTGGTCGTGACCGACCGGACCGAGGCGTTCCTGTCCCACCTCCTCGATTTCCTGGAGCGCAAGCAACCCCGCGCTGCGACTGAATTCCGCGCCGGCTCCGATGCCCGCACCCTGCGCGATGCCATGGGCTGCTTTGCCACCGGCATTACGATCATCACCTCGCGCGATGCCGAGGGCACGCCGATCGGCCTCACCGCCAACAGCTTCACCTCGCTCTCGCTCGACCCGCCGCTGCTGCTGGTCTGCGTCGCCAATACCGCCGGTTCCGCGCCGGTGCTGCGTGAGGCGGAACACTTCGCGGTAAATCTGCTGCAAGTCAGCCAGCAGGCCACGTCCAACCGCTTTGCCGGCAAGGGCGAAGATCGCTTTGCCGCGACAGCCTGGAGCGAGGGCGAAACCGGCATGCCCTTGATCGATGGCGCACTGGGCGCGTTTGAGTGCAAACGCCACGCGATCCACGATGGCGGCGATCACTTCATCCTGGTCGGCGAAGTGGTCCGCGCCCAATTTGAGCCGCGCCGCGATCCCTTGCTCTATTTCCGTGGCAAGTACCGCCGCCTGCACTTTGCCTAGGGCCAGGCGAAACCCAGCGCGGTTTCCCCGGTCGCGGTGCCGTCCGGGCCAAAGCGACGCTCGATGATCTGGCGTTGGCCTGCTGCGTCGATCAGCACCACGGTGGAACAGCGCGTGCCATAAACCGCATTGCGGATGAACACCGGGCTAAAGGTCGCTTCCGGTCCTTCGCTGTCCCTCTCGGGCGGCAGTCGGGTTTCATCGGCCAGCGCGGCGAACAGGCCTTCCGGATCAGCACTGCCGGCTGACAGCCATGCAGCCACCGCCCCGGTCAGGCGCTGGGTCTTGAGCCAGGGCTGATCAAACTGGCCATTGGATACGCCGTGCAGGCCGGGCTGAAGCCGGGTGCGGGTCGGTTGGGGCTGGTTGCTCAGGTGACTGGCGCCATCAGGACCAATGCGCAGCAGGTGAAACGGATTGAGCTGCGCCGCATCGGGATCGGGCTGGCCCAACAGCCAGTCCACCACCAGCCCGCCACGTGAAGCGAGACCCGGCTTGGGATAGCCCGGCAGGCGGAAATTGGTGACCAGGGCGAAGCGACCCGCATCGTTGACTCCCAGCCAGGTTCCGCCGGCTTCGAGATCGCGCCCGGCGATTACCCCGTTATCCCAGCGGGCAAGCGGCGCGGTCGGCCGGGCATGGAATTCGTCTCGGTTGGCGGCAACCACCAGTCGCCACCGCGGATGCGCGGCCCAGGCAAGCGCGGCAACGCACATGGTCAGTCGGCCTTTTTCGCCAGTTCGGCGCGGATCGCTGGCCCGTCCTGATCAAGCAACGGGGGCGGTGCCCGCTCTTCCGGCGGCATGGCGCTGAAGCGTACCGGCTGGACCATCTCGTGGTAATCGCCCTCGCTCGGGTGCTCGCGCCGCTGGAACAGGCCCACGGCGTTCAGGTGCGGATCGGCCAGCACGCCAGGAATATCCTTCACCGGCTGGGCTGGGATTTGCACGGCGTGGCACCGTGCAAGCAAGTCAGCCGTTGTGAACTGCCGGGTCAGTTCGGCGATCCGGCGGTACATTTCCGGCATGGCGGTAGCCCGTGCCTGCGGCCCTTCAAAGCGCGCGTCGCGCAGGAAGTCGGGCTCTTCCAGCAGGGCGAAAATGCGGTCCCACGCGTCATAGGTATAGGCGACCATTACGATATGCCCGTCGGCGGTGGGGAAGGGCTGGCGATCGGGATCGAGCTGGCGGCGATAACCCGGCGGGCCGACCGGCGGGTCAAAGGTCAGCCCGCCCAGATGCTCGTTCAGCATAAAGCTGGTGAAGGCTTCGTACATGGGCACTTCCACCTTTTGCCCTTCACCCGTCCGCTCGCGGTGGAACAGCGCGGCGATCGCGGCATAGGCGGCGTGCAGGCCCGAAACCTTGTCGGCGATCAGCGAGGGGAAGAAGCGCGGGGCCGGGTTGCCATCAACCTCTGGCAGCAGGCTGGCCACGCCGGATGCCGCCTGGATCACATCGTCATAGGCCTGCAAATCGGCATAGGGCCCGTCCTGCCCGAACCCGACGCAGTGGACATAGACAATGTCCGGCCGGATCGCCTTGACCGCTTCGTAATCCAGCCCCAACCGCTCCAATGGCTTGCCGCGAACATTGGCGACGAACAGGTCAGCCTCAGCCAGCAACTGGCGCATGACCGCGTTATCATCGGCTTGCTTCAGGTCGAGCGCGATCGAACGCTTGCCGTGGTTGAAGCCAAAGAAGGCCGGCGACATCCCCGGCGTCTGCGCGCTCTTCGCGGCCCAGCGCAACACATCGCCGCTGCCCGGTGTTTCCACCTTGATCACCTCTGCGCCCAGATCGGCCAGGATCTGCGTGCAATAGGGGCCGAAGACCACGGTGGTCAGGTCAACCACCTTGATGCCTTTCAGCATGGGCGGAGCAGGCGTTTCGCGCATCGTATTCAGACAAGTCCCTTGGCGCGCAGGCTGGTGTGCCCGTGGCGCCCGACGATCACATGGTCATGAACCACGATCCCGAGTAGCCGCCCTGCTTCGGCAATGCGATTGGTAATCTGGATGTCGGCGCGGCTTGGATCGGGTGAACCCGATGGATGGTTGTGGACCAGGATCAGCGCCGCCGCCCCAACGTCCAGCGCGCGCTTGACCACGTTACGGGGATGGATGGCCGCTTCATCCAGTGAACCTTCGCTTTCGAGGTGGTCAAGGATCAGGCGATTGCGGGTATCGAGATAGAGCACCCGCACCCGTTCATGCGTCAGGTGGGCCATGTCGATTGTCAGGTAATCGATCAGCGCCTGCCAGCTGGCCAGCACGGGTGCTTCGGACATTTCCGCCCGCGCCAATCGACGAGCGGCGAGGGCAACGATCTTCAGCGCCGCCGCGCTTGTTTCGCCCATGCCGGGATGCAGTGCCAGTGCTTGCGGATCGGCATTGAGCACTCCGGCCAGCCCGCCGAACCGGGTGAGCAGGCTTTTTGCGAGGGGTTTCACATCCTTGCGCGGGATCGCCAGCATCAGCAGGTATTCGACCACTTCGTGATCGCCGAGGGCTTCGGCACCGCCGCTGAACAATCGCGCGCGGAGCCGGGCGCGGTGACCCGTGCCGTGATGCGGTTCGGCTCCCTCTTCGTCGTGCACGCGTGCTCCTTTGGTCGATGCTGCATTGCCTTTCGCGGCCCAAACGCGCAAGCAGGAACGATGTCCAAGGCCGAGGATGAACTACCGGAAATCGCAGCAGAAGCAGTTCCGGCATTTCGACCGCGCCGCGGCGTTCTTGCGTTGGTTGCCGTCCTGGCTGTTCTTGCGCTGGGGCTGACGGCCTTGTGGCTTCAGCGGGAGAATCTGGCGCACCGGATCATCGGCCGTCAGCTTAGCCAGTATGACCTTCCGGCGACCTATCGGCTCGAAAAGGTCGGTCCGCTTGAACAGGTCCTGACCCAAGTCGTGGTCGGCGATCCGGCCCGCCCCGATTTCACGGCCGAGCGGGTGGAAATCCACATTGCCCCCACGCTGGGCTTGCCGACGATCGGGCGGGTGCGGCTGATCCGGCCCAGGCTCTACGGGGCCTACAGGTCTGGCACCCTGACCTTTGGCAAACTGGACACGGTCTTGTTTGCACCCGGGCCACAGCGTGCGCCGGGCCTGCCCGATTTCGAACTTGAACTGGAAGACGGCCGCGCCCGGATCGAGACTGATTTTGGCGCAGTCGGGATCAAGGCCGATGGACAGGGCAATCTGCGCAATGCCTTTGCTGGCAGGCTGGCGGCGATTGCACCCGACTTGCGAATGAAAGGCTGCCACCTGACCAATTCCAGCGCCTATGGCCGGGTTACGATTGATGCCGGGGTGCCAAAATTTACCGGCCCACTTCGGATTGGGGGCGCGCAATGTCCAGACCTGTCGATCGGCCGCATGGCCATGCCGGTGGATCTGCAATTTTCTGCTGATTTTTCCGACTTTGCCGCGAGCGGGAAGCTGGTTGGCGGGCCGGCCGATTGGGCCGGGCAGCGCGCCGCGGGCCTTGGGGGCAGGGTGATGCTGTCAGGCAAGGCGGGAAAGCTGGCCGCAACCTATGATCTGGCCGTGGCTGGCCTGAGCGGCCAGTTGGTTGCGCGCAAGCTGGGTCTTGCTGGTACGCTGCGTGCCGACAAAGGGTTGGCGCGGCTTGAAGGCGAAGGGCGGCTGGACGGGGCAGGGCTGCGGCCCGGAGCAGCGGCCGACCGGCGGTTGGCCGAACTGCAGCGCGTCGCCAGCGGCACTTTTGCCGCGCCCTTGTTGGCCCAATTCCGCGCCAGTCTCCAACGCGAAGGTGCAGGCAGTCATCTCTCGGCCGATTTCACCCTGCGCCGCAGCGGTGAGCTGGTGAACCTGATCGTTCCGGGACTCAAGCTTACCGGCACCAGCAGGCAGAACATGCTGATCCTGTCCCGCGCGCAATTTGCCTTCGGCGGTCAGGGTGGCCTGCGAATGACCGGCAACCTGCGCACCGGCGGGCAGGGCCTCCCGCACCTGACAGGCCAGGTGGAGCGCAGGCCCGGCGGGATAATTGAAGCCCGGCTCACCATGCCCGGCTACCGCGCAAAAGATGCGGCCGTGGCCCTGCCGCAACTGGTTGTGGTGCGCCGAGCCGATGGCCGGACCAGCCTGGCAGGACACGCCGTGGTCTCTGGTGCGTTACCCGGGGGGCAGGTTGAGGGGCTGCGCCTGCCAATCGCTGGCAACTGGTCGCCGCGCACTGGCCTGTCGCTGTGGCGCACCTGCACCGGTTTGCAGTTCGACCGCCTGCGCTATGCCAGTCTGACCCTCGAC
>JBEGJL010000282.1:0-5707 GCA_041184605.1 Pseudomonadota bacterium | reverse complement strand
CCGGTGCTGTGGGCAGAGGTGAATGCTCAGGCGGTTGAAAGTCGCCGCAAGACCGGCGATGCGGTGTTTTTCATGCGTGCCGGGTTTTCCGGCGTGCAGGGACACTGCCCGCTGCTGTGGGCGGGTGACCAGTCGGTCGATTTTACCCGGCATGATGGGATCGGCACGGTCATTACCGCAGCGCTCTCGGCCGGGCTGGTGGGCAATGCCTACAGCCACTCCGATTGCGGCGGCTATACCTCGCTGCTGGGCAACGTGCGGACCGTCGAACTGATGGAGCGCTGGTGCGAACTGTCAGCCTTTGCGCCAGTGATGCGCAGTCATGAGGGCAACCGACCCGATGACAACCTCCAGTATGACAGCACGCCTGACCTGTTGGCCTGCTTTGCGCGCTGGAGCCGCGTCCATGCGCACCTTGCGCCCTATGTGCGCCACCTGTGCGGCGAGGCGGTCGAACTTGGCCTCCCGGCCCAGCGCCCGCTGTTCCTGCACTTTCCGGAAGATGAGCGCCTCTATGCGGTGCAGGACCAGTACCTCTATGGCGCGGATATGGTTGTCGCCCCGGTGATCGAAGATGGCGCGCGCGAGCGGCAGGTGATCCTTCCGGGCGATGGCCAATGGGTTCACGCCTTCACCGATGAAGTCTACCCTGCTGGCATCCATACGGTTGCTGCACCAATTGGCTGTCCGCCAGTTTTTTATAATATTTCCAGCGATTATGCTGAACTTTTCGCAGGGCTTCGAAAGCTATGAGCGAGCGTTCAAATATCCGCGATGTGGCGGCACGGGCTGGGGTCGCGGTGAAGACTGTCAGCCGCGTGCTGAACGATCACCCCTATGTTTCGGCCGATACCAGGGCGCGCGTGCAGGACGCGATGAAAGCGCTGGACTTCCGCCCTTCGGTCGCCGCGCGGATCCTGTCGGGGGCGAAGAGCAACCAGGTTGCGCTGATTTACGATAATCACAGCCCCTATTACATGTTCCAGATCCAGACCGGCTGCTGGGACGTGTGCCGCGCCAAGGGCATTCGGCTGTTGGCCCAGCCAGTCGATGTCGCCGACCCGGACGTGGGCGATCAAATCCGCGGACTGGTGACCGAAACCCAGGTCGACGGCATCATCCTGTCCTCACCAGTGACCGATTGCGAGCCGGTATTGCGCGCGCTTGAGGCGCTCGACATACCCTTCGTCCGTATCTCGCCCGGCACCAACCACGCGCTGACCAGCTCGGTCTTCATGGACGATGCCCAGGCGGCCGATGACATGACGGCCCACCTGATCAACGCCGGTCATCGCCGGATCGGGTTCATCAAGGGGCACCCCAATCACAAGGGGTCGGAAGACCGGTTGGCAGGCTATCGGCGTGCGCTTGACCGCGCCGGAATCCGCTATGATCCATTGCTGGTCTGCGATGGCGAGTTCGATTTCGATTCCGGCGTGCGCGGCGCGAACCGGTTGCTCGATCTGCCCGAGCCGCCAACTGCGATCTTCGCCTCGAACGACGATATGGCGGCCGGGGTTCTGGCCGTTGCCCACGACCGCAACATTGCTCTGCCGGACGAACTATCGGTTGCAGGGTTTGACGATACGACCCTGGCCCGCACGGTCTGGCCGCCGCTGACCACGATCCATCAGCCGATGGCCGAATTGGCCCAAACTGCGGCTGAAATCCTTATCGAAGGGGGCGACATTACCCATCGCCGCCTGCCACATCAATTAATCGAGCGCGCATCTGTCGCGCCGCCAATCAGGAAAATGCCATGAGTGAACTGCCTCTTCCGCCCGCAACCCGCCAGCTTGGAAGCAGCGGCATTGCTGTATCGCCAATCGCTTGGGGCATGTGGCGCTTGGCTGAAAACGGCCGCAGTGCTGCCGATGCGGCCAAGCTGGTCCACGCCGCGCTCGATGCCGGGATCAACTTCCTCGACACGGCCGATATCTATGGCTTCAACGGTTCCGGCGGGTTTGGCGACGCAGAGGCGCTGCTGGGCGAGGTCCTGACTGCCGAACCGGGCCTGCGCGCTCGGATGGTGCTTGCAACCAAGGGCGGGATCATGCCGCCGCTGCCCTATGACCAGAGCGCGAATTATCTGCGCAAGGCGATCGATGCCTCGCTGGCCCGGCTCAAGACCGATACGGTCGAACTGTGGCAGGTCCACCGTCCGGACATCCTAGCCCATCCGCAGGAAGTGGCGCGGGTGCTGGACGATGCCGTGGCCGCGGGCAAGATCCGCACCCTCGGCGTTTCGAACTTCACTATTCACCAGACCGCCGCGCTCAACCAGTTCCTGGGGCGCAAGCTGGTTTCGACCCAGCCCGAGATCAGCCCACTGCGGATCGACTGCTTTGAAAACGGCGAACTGGACCAGGCAATGATGCTGGGTCTGACCCCGCTGGCCTGGTCACCGCTGGGTGGCGGACGCCTGGCCAAGCCGGAAAGTCCGCGCGACCATGCGATCTGCGCGGCGCTTGACAAGGTTGCGGCAGAGCAGGGCGTCTCCCGCTCGGTGGCGGCTTATTCGTGGCTGATGGCGCATCCGGCCGGGATCGTGCCGATTATCGGCTCGCAGCAGGCGGAACGGATTGCCGAAGGCGCTGCGGCGCTGAAGGTCCGCTGGGCCCGCACCGACTGGTACGCGGTCCTTGTCGCCGCTCGCGGCGTGCCGCTGCCTTGATACCGATCAAGGCGGGCCGGCGCAGATTGTTGCAGTGGCCCGCCACCAAATTGACCTGACGGAGACTTGCCATGACCAACCCGCCCGAAATCGCCTGGTTCTCTGCCCTGTGCGACGACGATTACGAGTTTCTTGGCGTTCCCGATCAGTATCTCAAGTCCAGTTGGGAGCATTGCCGCAACATCGTGATGCGGGCCGAGGAAGGCGGGTTCGACAATATCCTGCTGCCTTCGGGCTATGAGCTTGGGGTCGATACCACCGCCTTTGCCGCTGCCGTGGCGACCCAGGTCAAGCGTATCAAACTGCTGTGGGCTACCCGCATGGGTGAAGACTGGCCGCCGCAGCTGGCGCGCCGCATTGCTACCATTGATCGTATCCTTGGCCCCAATGCTGCCGGCACCGGTGGGCGACTAAACGTCAACATCATCTCTTCGCCGATGCCGGGTGAGACGATGGAGAGCGGTCCCCGCTATCGGCGCGGGACTGAGGTGATGAAGATCATCCGCACGCTGCTGAACGGCGAGCACCTGGACTTCCAGGGTGAGTTCTACAACCTCAAGCTCGACCCGGCCCGGATCACTACGATTTCGGGCAAGTGCCCCAATCTCTATTTTGGCGGGCTCAGCAATGAAGCGCGCGAATGCGCCGCTGAAGCAGCCGATGTCTACCTGATGTGGCCGGACAAGATGGAGAACGTACGCGAGGTTGTGGCCGACATGAAGGCCCGCGCTGCCGCCAAGGGGCGGACGCTGAAGTTCGGCTATCGCGCCCACGTCATCGTGCGCGAGACCGAAGATGAGGCCCGCGCCTATGCCGATCGCCTGCTGTCCAAGCTGGATGACGAGATGGGCCGCGCGATCCGCGAAAAGAGCCTGGATGCGGCAAATTATGGCGTGCAGCGCCAGCAGGAGTTGCGCAGCGCTGCCGATGGTGATGGCTTTGTTGAGGAGAACCTGTGGACCGGGATCGGGCGTGCCCGTTCGGGCTGCGGGGCGGCGATCGTTGGTAACCCGGACCAGGTGATCGCCAAGCTGCGCGCCTATCAGGACGCTGGCATGGAGGCATTCATTCTGTCGGGCTATCCGCATGTCCAGGAATGCGATATGTTCGCGCGCTATGTCCTCCCGCAGATCGAGCACGCACCCATCGCAGGCTGACGAAGCCGATGCCGAGGCCGCTGTCGCTACAAGGCTAGAGCAAGTGCTCGACACCTTACTGGCAGCGCAGGCTGAACTCGACGCGTTGAACGAGGGGCTTGCCGCGGTGCGGCTTGATGCAGCTATTGAGGTAGTGAAAGCTGCGCTGATTTCAGCGCGATAGCTCCGTTACGCTCCGCAAAAGCAATCAAAACTAGTGTTTACGCGGATAGATAACTGCCATTTTGGCTATACTATTACGTGTTCTTGCGATCCTTTGTCGATGGGGGGATATGGGACACCACGAGGCAGAGTGGGCTAATGGCGATGATTGCCTTGCGCGTGCCGGGGGGCGGGCGCAGCACTTGCGGACTATGGCAAGCAGCCTGCTAGCCATGGCAGAGGCAATCGATAGCGATACCAGAGAACGTCAAGCCACCGGGAATGCTAATGCGGATTCGGGATTTGCGATGATCGCAAGCCGGCAGGTGCTACTGGATCGGGCTGCGCAGGATTATGCCCACCGCCGCGCCAGACGCCGATACTTTCCTGCCGATCTGTTTGGCGAACCCGCCTGGGACCTGCTGCTTGACCTGTTTCAGGCGCGACTTGAAGGCAAGATGATTGGCGTGACCAGCGCCTGTATTGCTGCTGATGTTCCGCTTTCGACAGCCTTGCGATGGATCGGCGTGCTAGAATCAGAGGGGCTGGTTGATCGGCGCCCCAATGCCAAAGACAGCAGATCGACCTGGGTCAGCCTGACTGACCGGGCGGTAGCGGCGATGGCCGACTATTTCGAAGGATGCCTTGAGCGCGACCGCCGGTCAGAGCGGTTGGTGGAGGAGTCGTTGCACGCGATCCCAGCTGACCAGGCAGCCTGACCTTGCCCGGTTTGTCGGCCGGTCGATCAAGGTTGATTGGGGGAGTGGTGCCCGGAGGCGGATTCGAACCACCGACACGCGGATTTTCAATCCGCTGCTCTACCAACTGAGCTATCCGGGCAACGCATCCAGAAGACGCCTTCTGGGCCTCTTCGCGTTTGGAAGCGCGCCTATGGCGAAGCTGGCGCGCCTTGGCAAGAGGCTTTCAAGCCTTTCCCTCGTCCTCGTCCAGTGCAGGGGGACCGGGTAGGGCATAACCATCGTCCAGCCACCGCATCAGGTCGCGGTCCTTGCACCGGGTAGAGCAGAACGGCGCATGCTCAGGATTGCGTGGCTTCCCGCAAAGCGGGCACTTGCGAACGACGGCACTGGTCATGACTGGATCGCCTGCGCGAAAGCGCCATCCAAGGCGAGACTTGCGTCCTCGTGCCAACGGACGGCGCGTCCGGCTCGGCGTGCCAAAGCGGCTTCCCAATCAGCTTCGACGGCGCGGCGCACTGCGGGATGGGCGGTCAGCAACAGGGCCGAACTCGCTTCACGGACCCGTTCGGCCCGGCGCAACAGCATCCGCGCTGCTGCGCTTGCGCGATCGTTCGCGAAACGGTGCAACAGAGAGGGCCGTTCCAATCGCGCAACGAGATGCACGAGGCCAAAGCCGTTCATGGCGGTGCGCTCATGCGGCCAGCCTTTTAGCGCCTCGGCCAGGGCTGTATCGACAGCTTGCCGGTCCGCCTTGTCTGACAAGGTAGGAAAGTCGATCACGATCGATCCGGCTAGATCCATCCGGCGGATAGCGACTGCGAGCACCGGAACGGCAGCCAGGGCAAGCGACCGCGCCGGCATATCACCGTCGATATCGATCACCGTCATTGCCGGGGTCGGGCTGATGATCAGGGCACCTCCGGAAAAAGCAACCGAACCGGTCCAGGCTTCGGCCCAGATATCTTCCCACAGTCCGTCCGCAAACATCTGCACTGGCCTGCCCGCTGGAGCTGGGGCAGGGCAGGGGGATTCAG
>JBEGJL010000281.1:0-3876 GCA_041184605.1 Pseudomonadota bacterium | reverse complement strand
CTTCAACCAGGAGAGCCGCGAAGAGGCGCGTTTTGCGGCGGCGGTCGAATCCACCTTCACCACGGCCAAGCGCCGCATCCTGCTGCGCGCCACAATGACCGCGATCATCATCATGCTGGTCTTCGGCGCGATCACCATGCTGATGTGGCAGGGCGCGATTGGCGTGGCCGAAGGGACGATCAGCGGCGGGACGATTGCGGCCTTCGTGCTGACCGGCGGGCTTGTTGCCGGTGCTTTCGGGGCCTTGACCGAAGTCTATGGCGATCTGCTCCGCGGGGCGGGCGCGGCCAGCCGCCTCAACGAACTGTTGAACGAAAAGACCACCATTGCCGCACCGGCCCGCCCCCTCGAATTGCCAGCCCCGGTGCGCGGCAAACTGGCATTCGAGGGCGTGACCTTCCGCTATCCGACGCGGCCCGAGGTTTCGGCGCTGGCCGATTTCTCGCTTACGATCGAGCCGGGCGAAACGGTCGCCATTGTCGGCCCTTCGGGTGCTGGCAAGTCAACCCTGTTCCAGCTGGCCGAGCGATTTTACGATCCGCAGACGGGTGCGGTTAAGCTGGATGGCGTGCCGCTGACCGCAGTCGATCCCGCCGCAGTGCGCCGCAACATGGCGCTGGTGCCGCAAGAGGGCATCCTCTTTGCCGCCACAGCCCGCGACAACCTGCGCTATGGCAATTGGGATGCCAGCGACGATGCGATCTGGCAGGCGGCCGAGGCGGCCAATGCCGCAGATTTCCTGCGCGAATTGCCCGAGGGCCTCGATACCCAGCTGGGCGAACGCGGTGCGCGTCTTTCGGGCGGGCAGCGCCAGCGCATGGCGATTGCCCGCGCCCTGCTCCGCGATGCGCCGATCCTGTTGCTCGATGAAGCAACCTCGGCGCTGGATGCCGAAAGCGAGCGGCTGGTCCAGCAGGCGCTCGACCGGCTGATGGCCAGCCGGACCACGCTGGTCATCGCCCACCGGTTGGCGACGGTGCGCGGTGCCGACCGGATTGTCGTGATGGATGGCGGCAAGATCGTCGAACAGGGCACGCACGAAGCGCTCAGCCGGGCCGGCGGGCTCTATTCGCGCCTCGCCGCCCTGCAATTCGACGAAGTGCCGAGCGAAGCCGTCAAATAGCATTTGTCCCGCATTTCGCGCCGGTCCACAGGAGCGTAACAGGTCACCCAGAAATTTTTGGATTCAGGGGACCTGATATGAAACTTCGCGCCACCATTCTGCTCGCCGCGAGCACCCTTGCCGTTGGCCTGGCTGCACCGGTGCTGGCACAGGATGCCAAGTCGGCTGCGCCGGCTTCGGTCGAGCATAGCGATTCGATGAAGGACTGGGGCTTTGGCATCCAGACCCGCTACATCGACAAGTCGACCAAGCCGGGCGATGATTTCAACCAGCACGTCAACGGGCTGTGGCTCAACCAGGCCGAGATCCCGGCTGACCGTTCTTCGACCGGCGGCTTCGTGCAGCTGCGCGACCTGTCGGAAGAGCGGATCAAGACCATTCTTGAGGAAGCTGCCGCCGGCAATAATCCCGAAGGCAGCCCGCGCGCCCGCGTGGCCGCGGTCTGGAAGGCCTTCATGGATACCGACGCGATCGAACGCGCGGGCCTTACCCCGCTCAAGCCGACGCTCGACAAGATCAACGGCGCCAAGACGCTGGAAGACCTGGTTGGCCTGTTCGTTTCGCCCGGGATCGCCTCGCCGATCGGTATGGGCGTCCGCCCCGATGCGAAGAACAGCTCGGTCAACGCGCTCTATGCCGGCCAGGCCCAGCTTGGCCTGCCGGACCGCGACTATTACCTGGTCGACAGCCCCAAGAACCGCGAGATCGTGGCCAAGTACAAGGCCTACCTGACCTTCATTCTGGGTGAAGTAGGCTATCCCAATCCCGCGCAGGCCGCGGAATCCGTGTTCCAGCTTGAAACCAAGATGGCCCGGGCCAACTGGGACCGGGCGCTGGGTCGCAACCGCGACCTGACCTATAACAAGATGCCGATTTCGGAATTCCTGGCCTTTGCGCCGGAAGTGCCGCTGCGCGCCGCGCTGGACAAGCAGGGCCTGGGCAATGTGACCGAGATCATCGTCGCGCAGGTGCCGCCGACCGCGGATGAGATTGCTGCGGCCAAGTTGACCCCGGAGCAGGCCGCCAAGCTTTCGGGCGGCGTCCCGGCGCTTGCCAAGCTGATCGCGAGCGAGCCGATCGCCAGCTGGCAGGCCTGGCTGGCCAGCCGCTATATCACCAGCAAGGCTTCGGTCCTTCCCAAGCGGATCGATGATGCCTCCTTCGCCTTCTACGGCACGACCCTGTCGGGCCAGCCGCAGCAGCGCGCGCGCTGGAAGCGGGCGATCTCGGCCGTTGAAGGCTCGGTCGGCGAACTGGCCGGGCAGGTCTATGCCGAACGCTATTTCCCGGCCGCCAACAAGGCCGCGATGGAAAAGCTGGTCAGCAATCTGCGGGTGGCCATGGCTGCCAACCTCAAGGAGCTGAAGTGGATGGGCCCGGCCACCCGGACCCAGGCCCAGGCCAAGCTGGACGCCTTCCGCCCCAAGATCGGGTACCCGAACAAGTACAAGACCTATGACGGCCTGGTGCTGCGTGAAGACAGCGCCTTTGCCAATGCCCAGGCGGTCGATGCCTGGGAAGAGGCGGATAACCTCTCACGCCTTGGCAAGCCGGTTGATCGCGATGAATGGTTCATGTTCCCGCAGACAGTGAATGCCTATTACAACCCTTCGGGCAACGAGATCGTTTTCCCGGCCGCGATCCTGCAACCGCCGTTCTTTGCCCTGACCAACGATGATGCCGTCAACTATGGCGCGATCGGCGGGGTTATCGGCCACGAAATGGGCCACGGCTTCGATGACCAGGGCGCCAAGTCGGACGGTGACGGCAATCTGCGCGACTGGTGGACGCCCGAAGACAAGGCCAATTTCGAAAAGCTGACCGGCGCACTGGTTGACCAGTACAACGCGCTCTGCCCGCTCGACGATGGCAAGACCTGCATCAACGGCCGCCTGACCCTGGGCGAGAACATTGGTGACCTGGGTGGTCTGAGCCTGGCCTATCGCGCCTACAAGCTGGCGCTGGGCGGCAAGAAGGCCCCGGTGATTGGCGGCTACACCGGTGATCAGCGCTTCTTCATGGCCTGGGCCCAGGCCTTCCGCGTGAAGATGCGCGAAGCGGCGTTGCGCCAGCAGCTGCAGACCGATCCGCACTCGCCTGGCCAGTACCGGGTCAACGGGATCGTCCGCAATTTCGATGAGTGGTACAAGGCGTTCAACGTCCGGCCCGGCGATAAGCTGTACCTGCCGCCGGAAAAGCGCCTGCGGATCTGGTAATCCGCCACCAATCCGCGGGCGCGGCTTGACTTGGCCGCGCCCGCCGCGTTGATCGCGTTTCCATGGACACGATCATCACCGCCATCCTGCTTGGCATCGTCGAGGGCCTGACCGAATTCATCCCGGTCTCCTCCACCGGCCACCTGATCCTTGCTTCCGAAATCTTCGGCTATGATGCCGCGGTCTGGAAGGTGTTCAACGTGGTGATCCAGCTGGGCGCGATCCTGGCCGTGGTGGTGCTCTATTGGCGGACCTTCTGGGCGGTTGGCATGGGCCTGCTGAGTTGGCGGAGCGAAAGCGTCGCCTTCCTGCGCAACGTGCTGCTCGGCTTTTTGCCCTCGGCGGTGCTTGGCTTTGCGCTCAAGGACTATATCGACGTGCTGCTCGGCAGCCCGATGGTGGTGGGCTGGGCGCTGGTGCTGGGCGGGATCGCGATCCTGGGGATCGAAAAGGTGGCCAAGCCCGGCCCGGCCAGCGGTGTCGCGCAATTGCCGGCCAGGCAGGCGCTGGGCGTTGGCTTCATGCAGTGTCTTGCGA
>JBEGJL010000280.1:0-3220 GCA_041184605.1 Pseudomonadota bacterium | reverse complement strand
GGATCACCTGCGGATCCTGCGCTATTTCCGCTTTCAGGCACGATTTGGTTCGGTCCCGGCCGATGCCGCGTCCGAAAGTGCCTGTGCCGAGCTGGCGGCAACGTTGAAGGGCCTGTCGCGCGAGCGGGTCGGCATGGAGATGATGAACCTCCTGGCGCTCGCTGATCCTGCCCCAACCATCTCGCGAATGGCAGAATTGGGCGTGCTCGACGTGGTCTTGCCTGAAGCCGATGTTGACACGCTGGTCGCTTTGATCGCCGAAGAGCGGCGCCAGCAGATCGCCCCCGATGGTCTGCGCCGCCTTGCCGCGCTGCTTCCGGCAGAGGTCCAGTTGGCCGAGGCCGTGGCGAGCCGGTTCCGCTTGTCCGGCGCGCAGAAGAAGCGCCTGGCAACGGCCGCCGCGCGTGACGGTTCAGAGGCGGAGGCCCGCCCGCTGGCCTATCGGCTGGGCCGCGATGCCGCGCTTGACCGACTGCTGATTGCCGGCGTTGACGTTTCTGCGCTCGATGGCTGGACGATCCCGCCCTTCCCGCTCAAGGGCGGTGAAATTGTCGCGCGCGGGATCAAGGCCGGACCAGACGTAGCACAAGTGCTGCGGCGGGTTGAGAACGGCTGGATTGCTGCCGGATTTGCCGACGCGGCAATCCCCGCGTTGCTTGATGCAGTACTGCGCGAGCGAGCCTAGGGCCCGCCCAAGCGGCTAGAACTTGTTATCCCGCGGGAAGCCGTTGGGCGGCAATCGGCCGGCTGCGCCGCGTGCGACCTTCCACAGCCGGACATCCCCTTCGGTGCGGGTTCGACCGGTGTCGCCGCCCATCTTCCACGACAGCCCCTCTTCCAGCTTCAGCGTGGTCGCATCGGCCAGCCCGCCATCGCGGTAGCGTTGCAGGGTTACACCTTGTCCCTTGGCAAGGATCGGCAGTTCCTCCAGGCTGAAAATCACCAGCTTGCGGTTATCGCCCACCACGGCGATGTGATCGTGCTCGGGCGGGATTTCGCGGACCACGGCCAGCTTGACGCCCGGCTTGGTGGTCATCACCCCGCGCCCCTTGCGGGTTTCGGCCAGCAGCTCGTCCGCTTCGGCGGCAAAGCCACGTCCGGCATTGCTGGCAAGCAGCAATTGCGCCTTGGGCTTGTAGACCAGCAGGCCGACAATCTCCGCCCCGGCATCGATATCAATCATGGTCCGGATCGGCTCCCCAAAGCCGCGTGCCGATGGCAACTTGTCGCAGCCCAGCGTGTAGAACCGACCGTTGTCGCAAGCGACCAGCAGCTTGTCGGTGGTCTGGGCATGGATTGCGAAGGCCGGGCCATCGCCTTCCTTGAACTTGAATTCCTTGTCGAGCGCCTCGTGCCCGCTCGCCCCCCGGATCCAGCCCTTGGCTGAAAGGATAACCGTGACCGGCGCCTTTTCGATCATCGCATCCATGCTGAACTCGACCGTCGGCGCAGCTTCCGCAATGGTCGTGCGGCGGCGGCCAAGCACGGTGTCCTCGGCGTAGTCCTTTCGCAGCGTGGTCAGGTCACGCTTCAGCCGCGTGCGCTGGCGGGCCGGGCTTTCGAGCAGCTTTTCCAGCTCGTCCTTCTCGGCGAGCAGATCATCCCGCTCACGCCGCAGTTCCATCTCCTCAAGCCGCCGCAAGCTGCGCAGCCGCATGTTGAGGATTGCTTCGGCCTGGCGATCGGTCAGCTGGAATTCGGCCATCATCACCGGCTTGGGCTCATCCTCGGTGCGGATGATCTCGATGATCCGATCGAGGTTAAGGTACGCGATAATATAGCCGTCGAGCAGCTCGAGCCGATCAGCGATCTTGGCAAGGCGATGCTGACTACGCCGCACCAGCACGTCGATCTGGCTCTTGATCCATTCCTGCAGCACCAGCTTGAGGCTCAGCACGCCCGGCGTCCGGCTGGCATCGAGGACGTTGAGGTTCAGGCCGAACCGCGTTTCCAGATCGGTCAGCTTGAACAGCGATTCCTTGAGCAGTTCGGGATCGACATTGCGGCTTTTGGGCACGAAGACCAGCCGGATCTGCTCATCCGATTCATCACGGACATCTTCCAGGATCGGCAGCTTCTTGTCGGCGATCAGCTGCGCAACCTGCTCGATCAGCTTGCCCTTCTGGAGCATGTACGGGATTTCGGTGACGACCAGTTGCCAGGCACCGCCACCGAGCTTTTCGATCCCGGTTTCTTCCCATGATCCATCAGCATTGCGGCCGGTCGAGAAGCGGCCGCGGACACGCAGGGCGCCTCGCCCGGACTCATAAGCGCGCGAAATGGCCTCACGGCTTTCAGCCACGATGCCGCCCGTGGCAAAATCCGGCCCCTGAAACACATCCATCAACTGGGCATGTTCGGCGTGGGGATTGTCGATCAGCAGCAGCGAGGCGTCGATGATCTCTGCAACGTTATGGCTGGGGATGTTGGTCGCCATGCCCACGGCGATGCCGCTGGAACCATTGGCGAGCAGGTTGGGGAACAGCCCGGGGAAGATCTCCGGCTCTTCCTCTTCGCCGTTGTAGGTCGGGATGAAGTTGACCGTGCCTTCGTCCAGCCCGGCCATCAGCTGGATCGCGGTCTTGGTCAGACGCGCTTCGGTATAGCGATAGGCGGCGGCATTATCGCCGTCGATGTTGCCGAAGTTTCCCTGCCCCTCGACCAGCGGATAGCGCAGAGAGAAGTCCTGCGCGAGGCGAACCATCGCATCATAGACCGAGGCATCACCATGCGGGTGATACTTGCCGATGACATCGCCGACCACGCGGGCTGACTTCTTGAAGGCATCGTTCGGGTTGAGCTTGAGCTGCCGCATCGCCCAGAGCAGGCGGCGGTGGACCGGCTTCAAACCGTCGCGCAGGTCCGGCAGCGAACGCGCGGTGATCGTCGAGAGCGCATAGACAAGGTACCGCTCGCTCAACGCCGCATCGAACGGCGCATCGACGATGGCATCAAACGGATCGGGTTCGGTCGTATCGGTCGTCATTGCATCAGCGCCCTAGCAGGCAGCCAAATCCGCCGCCAAGGGTCAGCGGCGCTGCATATTACGGCTTTCCCCCGGAATCCGTACTTCCAGACCATCCAGCGCCTCGGTCAGCGTGATCTGGCAGGCAAGCCGGCTGGTCCGCGCGACACCGGCGGCAAGGTCAAGCATGTCTTCTTCGTCCTCGCTGGCAGGCGGCAGCTTGTCGAACCAGTCCTTGCCGATGATCACGTGGCA
>JBEGJL010000279.1:0-2791 GCA_041184605.1 Pseudomonadota bacterium | reverse complement strand
AGCCAAGCTGGCCTGCGAAGAACTTGTCGGCGTCGTTTCCGGTCTTCGTAAAGATTTCCTCAGCCTTGGTCTTCTCGGCAGCCAGCAAGGCCTGGAGCGCGGCAACAGAAGCATCGTACTGCGTGCGCGCAGCGGCTTGTGCAGCACGACCTCGGGCAGATCGATATGCCTGCTCGGTCTGGCTGACTGTCGCCTTTGCAGCAATCACATCCGGACGTTTCGCCGCTGCATCAAGCATCGTCTTCAATTCGGTGTAAGCCGGAACGAAGGTCTTGGTCGGCTGCATGGGCTTGCCGGCAGCCTTCTTCTCTTCCTTCCTTTCGGCTTGCGCCGGGGTGGCGACCACGCCCACGGTTGCTAGCGAAGCCAGCGCCACTGCAAGGGCATAGGCCGGGCGGGTCAGAAACTGGGTGCCACGCATCGTATAGTTCACTCCTCAACCGCCCGCACAAGAGACGCGGACGCAACTTCCTTCGCGCTTGCTACTGACCGCAAAAGGCCAGTTTGGCAACTGTTGCCGCCACCTAGCCACCGGCCAGTGAACGCGCGTTGAATGCAACTCGCCGCGTTCATTCGGATCTGCTGCCATGGGTGTGGAAAAATTCCAACGGAATGCCTGCGGCAGTGGTCTTTCAGGCGGCTATCGCCTAGTCGCTTCAGCACGACTTTCCCGCCAACAATCGGCCGATATCACGCGTGAGCGACAACCAAGACATTCCCGAATTCGAAGGCAGTGAACCTACTGGTCCTGAGGGCGATTTTCAGCGCGTCGACATCGTCGATGAAATGAAGACCAGCTATCTCGATTACGCGATGAGCGTGATCGTAAGCCGTGCGCTGCCCGATGTGCGCGACGGTCTAAAGCCGGTCCATCGCCGAATTCTCTTCGCTAGCCAGGAAGGCGGCTTTGTCGCGGGGCGACCTTATCGCAAGAGCGCCAAGATTGTGGGTGACGTGATGGGTAACTATCACCCGCACGGCGATAGCGCGATCTATGATGCGCTGGCGCGCATGACCCAGGATTGGTCGATGCGGCTGCCGCTCATCGATGGCCAGGGGAACTTCGGTTCGATGGACCCGGATCCGCCAGCCTCAATGCGCTATACCGAAGCGCGCCTCGCCCGGGTTGCCAATTCACTGCTCGACGATCTCGACAAGGATACTGTCGACTTTGCCGACAACTATGACGGATCGCGTCAGGAACCGACCGTCTTGCCGGCGCGCTTCCCCAACCTGCTGGTAAACGGCGCGGGCGGGATCGCAGTTGGCATGGCGACCAACATTCCGCCGCACAACTTGGGGGAAGTGATCGACGGCTGCCTGGCTTATATCGAAAATCCCGCAATCACCTCTGAAGACCTGATCCAGATTATCCCGGGGCCGGACTTCCCCACTGCCCCGTTGATCCTTGGCACCGCTGGGGCCCGCTCAGCATACCTGACGGGTCGTGGCTCGGTGATCATGCGTGCGCGGCACGAGATTGAGGAAGGTCGCGGTGATCGCCGTTCGATCGTGCTTACTTCGATTCCCTATCAGGTCGGCAAGAACGGCCTGGTAGAAAAGATCGCAGAAGCCGCCAAGGACAAGCGGATCGAAGGGATCTCCGACATTCGTGATGAATCGAGCCGCCTGGGCGTGCGCGTGGTGATCGATCTGAAGCGCGATGCCACGCCCGAGGTTGTCCTCAACCAGCTGTGGCGCAACACGCCTGCGCAAAGCTCCTTCCCGGCGAACATGCTGGCCATCCGCGGTGGCCGTCCGGAGGTTCTGACGCTGCGCGACATTATCAGCAGCTTCATTGCCTTCCGCGAGGAAGTAATCACCCGCCGCACCAAGTTCGAACTGAACAAGGCACGTGACCGGGCTCATATCCTGCTTGGCCTGGTCGTTGCCGTGACTAACCTGGACGAAGTCGTCCGGATCATTCGCGGTTCACCGAACCCTGCCTCGGCGCGTGAAGCCCTGTTGACCCGCGAATGGCCGATTGGCGACATCGCGCCCTATATCAAGCTGGTTGAAGCGATCGAGCCCAGCGCCGAGCAGGAAGGCGGTTCCTATCGCCTTTCAGAGGTTCAGGTGAAGGCGATCCTTGACCTGCGCCTCCACCGCCTGACCGCGCTGGGCCGCGACGAGATCGGTGATGAGCTTAAGGAACTGGCTGCGGCGATTGCCGAGTATCTCTCGATCCTGGCGGACCGGGTTAAACTCTATGGCGTCATGAAGGATGAGCTTGTTCTAATCCGCGAAGCCTATGCGACACCCCGCCTCTCTGAAATCACCGCGGCTGCTGATGGGATTGATGACGAGGACCTGATCGAGCGTGACGACATGGTCGTTACCGTGACGATGGACGGCTACATCAAGCGCACGCCGCTCTCGACCTTCCGCGCCCAGAACCGCGGCGGCAAGGGCCGCGCCGGCATGGCGACGAAGGACGAGGACGTGGTGCAGACCATGTTCGTCACCTCCACCCACACGCCGGTGCTGTTCTTCTCCACCGCAGGCAAAGTCTATCGCCTTAAGGTCTGGCGCCTGCCCGAAGGTGGCCCGGCCACCCGTGGCCGCCCGATTGTTAATCTGCTGCCCGCGCTTGATAAGGACGAGACCATCGCCACCGTGCTGCCGCTGCCCGAAGACGAGGCAGAATGGGGCGCCCTGTCGGTGGTCTTTGCCACGGCCAAGGGCAATGTCCGCCGCAACAGCATGGATGCCTTTGCCAATGTGCCATCGAACGGCAAGTTCGCCATGCGCTTTGATGAAGACAGCACCGATCGCCTGATCGGGGTTGCCC